>NZ_JBMDKA010000080.1:0-686 GCF_057809475.1 Flavobacterium sp. FG19
ACTTGATGTCAGTACAACACTGCCGCCTGGACAGAACGTTGTTGGACCGCCTGCTGTAATAGTAGGAGTCGCCGGGGTTGAATTAACTGTTACAGTCACATTATCTGATACTGAACCTGTACAGCCCGAAGAAGTAACCTGAACATTATAGGTTCCGGCTGTCGATACCGTAATAGATTGTGTTGTTGCTCCGGTTGACCAAACATTTCCGGTAGCAGAACTTGAAGTTAACGTTACACTTCCTCCAGTACAAAATGTTGTTGGACCACCTGCTGTAATAGTCGGTTTAGCAGGTATAGGATTTACAGTTACTGTTACAGCTGTTGAAGCTGCACTTTGACATCCCGATGCATTAGCAACCCTTACACTATAATTTCCTGAAGCTGACACAGTGATAGACTGAGTCGTGGCTCCGGTTGACCATAAATAACTATTCCCTCCGCTTGAAGTCAAAGTAACAGTACCTCCTGAACAAAAGGTTGTAGGTCCGCCTGCTGTAATAGTTGGAGCAGTCGGATTTGGATTTACTGTTACTGATACAAGTGTTCTTGCACTTTCACAACCACTTACAGTCTGGCTTACATAATAATTCCCTGATGATAATATTTCTGTTCCTGTGTAAAGTGTTCCTCCTGTACTGGCACTGTACCATTTTAAGTTTGTTCCTGTGGCAACTAAATCACTAA
>NZ_JBMDKA010000081.1:0-588 GCF_057809475.1 Flavobacterium sp. FG19
GAACGGGTCTTCCCAGTCCGTCAAAATAAGTCACGGTCTGGGCAGCCTGAGAAATGGTAGGTGCTGTTATCTTAACACTAACAGGAATTTTATAGGTAACGGTCTTGATATAGTTTTCGGTCTGGGTTTGGCTTATTACCATAAAAGGCAGTAAAACTAAAAGGAATTGGATTAGTTTTTTCATGATGTTATCTGGTTTTACGGCTTGTAGTTGTACTGGTTTTCAGAAAGGATTTTTCCTTCATTGTCTATTACTGTTTCGAGTCTTCCAAAAGAATCATAAGTATAAGTTATTTTGTCTCCTTTAGGATCGGTTATGGTACTTACCCCAACCAGCGGGATATAGGTATAGGTGGTTACCATGGCGTTGGGAAGACTGCTTCGCAGTGTAGATTCCTGTGCGGCAGACAGACTTTCAGAAATAGTAAAACCTGCTCCAAAACCAGATAAGGCTTCTATTTGTGCATAGGCCGCATTTTCGATTTTGGCAATAGGCTGGGTTTTATTATAGCCCCAGATTATGGAAACTGGGATTCCGTTTTCTAAAGTGTACTGAAGGATATTGCCTTTGTCGTCGTACTGATCATA
>NZ_JBMDKA010000082.1:0-585 GCF_057809475.1 Flavobacterium sp. FG19
ACCGTCTGGTGGAGAAAAAGCTGCCGGGAAAACAATGGGAGTTTATCGTATATGACAAACTAGACCGGGTTGTTGCCTCAGGTCCTGCCAATTCTCCTTTTTCAGATCTGACTTCCGCCGGATGGCTGATAACCAAATACGATGCTTTTAATCGTGCGGTTCTTACAGGCTGGAAACCTGCTTCGGGAATAACTTCCGCAGCCAGAAAAACACTGCAGGATGCTGTGTCGCTTTTAACTTCTAATAACGAAACCAAAATAGCCGCAGCAACCAATACGACGGTGAATGGAGTAAGTTTCAGGTATAACAATGCCGCATGGCCAACAACGGATTATCATGTGCTGACAGTAAATTATTTTGACGATTATAATTTCCCTGATGCGCCCGCTATTCCCACAACGGTGCAGACACAAACAGTATATTACGATACTTCCAGAAAACCAAAAGGGCTGCCAACAGGTTCCTGGACACGGGTACCGGAAAGCAGCACCTTATACAAAAATGAATTGTCTTATACCTTTTATGATGCAAAAGCAAGGCCGATACGCAGCAGGGTGCAGAACCATTTAGGAGGGTATACTACCA
>NZ_JBMDKA010000083.1:0-552 GCF_057809475.1 Flavobacterium sp. FG19
AATAAATTCGTGAATTCGTGGCTATTTTATTTTAGCCACAGATTATGTGGATTATGTGGATTTTTTTTTTTGCCACGAATTGCACGAATTGTTTTGTGTAAATTGGAGTAATTCGCGGCTATTTCTTTTTCATTCCAGCATATAAATCCTTTTAATCTGTGTAATCAGTGGCAGAGAATGAGCTAATTTGAAAAATAAATTCGTGAATTCGCGACTATTTTATTTTTGCCACAGATTATAAGGATTAAAGGATTTTCTTTTTTTGCCACGAATTGCACAAATTTTTACGAATAGGTTTGTGTAAATTAGAGTAATTCGCAGTCATTTCTTTTTCGTACCAGCATATAAATCCTTTGAATCTGTGTAATCAGTGGCAGATAATGAGCTAATTTGAAAAATAAATTCGTGAATTCGTGGCTATTTTATTTTAGCCACAGATTATGTGGATTATGTGGATTTTTTTTTTTGCCACGAATTGCACGAATTGTTTTGTGTAAATTGGAGTAATTCGCGGCTATTTCTTTTTCATTCCAGCATATAAATCCTTTTAAT
>NZ_JBMDKA010000084.1:0-518 GCF_057809475.1 Flavobacterium sp. FG19
AATCAGGTGCTCACTTTAAATTGGAATGGGGTGATCAATATCACCGGAATTTGCAATCAGCTCCTAGTCTGTCATATTTTTTTGCATCACCTGCCCCAATTTTATTAGCTGTTGCCTGTGTTAGCGAAGATTTCCCTTCAACATGGACTACAGCGCCAGTTTCTCGGTTAACAAACCAATCTGGTGGTGGGGAAGCCATCATCCCATCAGGGTCAATAAAATACACAGGATTATCAAGTGCGTAAGTATATGGATTAAATCTTCTAGATTTCTCTGCTAATGGGTCAATGTTCATCCAGCGACCAAGTGCAGGGTCATAATTACGTGCACCGTAGTCGTAGAAGTTAAGCCCCAGCTCGTCTTGAAGCTCTTTCCCGTTGTATTTATACTTATAAGGGTTTGCGACTATTTTTACAAGGTTTTACCTGTTAAATACAACAATTTCAAGAACATGATTTTTGAAGATAAACTTACTGTTTTACTGCTTAAATCCAAAAATAAATCTTTAAAATAGCATT
>NZ_JBMDKA010000085.1:0-447 GCF_057809475.1 Flavobacterium sp. FG19
CTTTGGCTTCTGCTGCCAGTCTTGCCTGAAGTGCTTCTGCATCTGCTTTAGCTTTGGCATCGGCCGCTAATTTCGCCTGACGTGCTTCTTCTGCTTGTTTGGCTTGTAAAGCTTCTGCATCCGCTTTGGCTTTGGCATCGGCCGCTAACTTAGCCTGAAGTGCTTCTGCATCCGCTTTGGCTTTTGCATCAGCTGCTAATTTCGCCTGACGTGCTTCTTCTGCTTCTCTTAATTGTTTTGCTTCAGCATCGGCCTTGGCTTTGGCAGTAGCTTCAGCATCCGCTTTTACTTTAGCATCCGCAATTAATTTAGCCTGTAACGCTTCCATATCTGCTTTGGCTTTAGCATCTGCTGCTAATTTCGCCTGACGTGCTTCTTCTTCTTGTTTCACCTTTAAGGCTTCCGCATCTGCTTTCGCTTTGGCTTCTGCAGCCAGTCTTGCCTGAA
>NZ_JBMDKA010000086.1:0-421 GCF_057809475.1 Flavobacterium sp. FG19
GATTACACGGAGTAAAGGGATTTTTTCGGACTTATAAATTTAAACACATAGAAACGTAGATTTTTTTTGGCCACGAATTCACGAATTATTGCGAGTTTTACTTTGTCGCAGATTACAAGGAGTAAAAGGATTTTTTCGGACTTATAAATTTAAACACATAGAAACATAGGTTTTTTTCCTCAGGTAAAGGTTAAAAAAAATAACACATTATTTACACATAGCTATGTTTGTTGCTACAAGTGAAACACCTTTATTCAGTTTGTAATCTATGTTTCTATGTGTTAAAATAATTAAGCTAATTGTGGAATTACTGCATAAATAAATTAGCGCCAATTCGTGAATTCGTGGCTGAAAAAACTTAGTGTTAATTATTGAAATTGGTGTTTAACAATTCAATCTGGTTTCGGTTGAGTTTTACCAG
>NZ_JBMDKA010000087.1:0-420 GCF_057809475.1 Flavobacterium sp. FG19
GCAGCAGGACCTGGTACATTTGGCAGTTCAAATGAGGCTGAGTTAGACACAACAGTTGACACGAACTGGAAAGTTTATGTAAGAGATGCTAACAACTGTATTATTGGTACACCTCTTCCAATTGTAATTGAAAGAGATACAGACCCAACAATTGCAGCACCAGCTTTAATTTGTTACACAGGAAGTCCGGTAACAGTTACTGTTACAGGAACAGTTGATGCGGATATTGTTGGAGCTCCAAGCTATAGTGTAGACGGAGGTGCTTTCCAGGCATCGCCAAACTTTACTATCGCTGCTCCGGGTACTTATACCTTTACGATTAAAGACGGAAACGGCTGTACAGATTCAGTTTCATACGAAGTAAAACCAGAATTAGTTTTACAGGCCAATTTAACACAAGATTTAACCTGTGCGGTGAAT
>NZ_JBMDKA010000088.1:0-417 GCF_057809475.1 Flavobacterium sp. FG19
CTTAAATGAGCTAAAATGAGTAAAAATGCGACATAGTGTTCCAAAGTTAGTGATGTATGAATTGTTCAAAATGTAAAGAGCAAAAGGTTATTAAAAACGGGAGAACAAAAAATAATAAACAGCAGTACTATTGTAAAATGTGCTCTCACCGTTTTATAGAATATTATACAAATCAAGCTTACAAATTAGACATTAATGAAAAAATTGTTCAATTAACAAAAGAGGGATTGGGAATAAGAAGCACCGCAAGAATACTGGAAATATCAGCCACAACATTATTGAAAAGAATTGTCTCCATTGCCAGAAATATAATCAGACCAATTATCAGCAGAGGCAAAACCTATGAAGTAGATGAACTGTGTACTTATATCAGACACAAGAAAAATTATATCTGGCTGGTTTATGCTTTGGAAAAGA
>NZ_JBMDKA010000089.1:0-383 GCF_057809475.1 Flavobacterium sp. FG19
AAATTTAATTATAAATTCGTCTAAACTTTTGGGTGCAGTCTACTCTGACTTTGCGCAATTTTTTTGTTCTTATAAGTTATAAACGTGTCAAAAGTCTCCTGACTTTTTCTACTATAGATATTTGTAGATTGTTTTAAATTCTAAATCATTAGTTTTATACAATCATTACTAAAAATTGTTTTTAAAGTCGGAGACTTTATAGAAGTGAATGGTTTTAAGATATGAATATTAAAAAGGCGCAAAGTCAGTCCCGAAAACTTTCGGGATTACGCAGCGTGTCGAGGTAGCTTAAAGCATACTTTGCGGAGCTGGAAAAGGATATAATAAGGTACCAAATTATTCTTTAGGAAGTGCTCAGGCCGAGAAGTATAAGTATAACGGTA
>NZ_JBMDKA010000009.1:0-215542 GCF_057809475.1 Flavobacterium sp. FG19
AAAAATAATTAAAATTTCAATTTTAACTTGTAAATCAACACAGAATCTCCGAAGCTTACAAAAAAACGGAGCTGTTTTTTTTTGGACAGCTCCGTTTTTGTTTTTGAAAAAAAGGTTATTTCCCTTTTAATATTTTTTCGAGATAATCAATTTTATCTTTTTCGGCCTGAAGCAGACGTTCGTAGAGCTTTTCATTTTTTTCTACCGTTTCTATTAATTTATCTAACGGATTGAATGTGCACTGATTATTATTTCCAAAATGACTATTATTTACAGCTTCATTAAAACTATTGAAATAATTAATGGCCGCTTCTTCCGAAAAATTTTTAATAGCTTCAACCGTTACACCAAGTGCTTTCGCAATTTGAGCCAGTTTAGTATCATCTATATTTTCGCTGTTTTCAATAGCCGAAACAGCTTGCTGGTTTGTTCCCAAAGCCTGTGCCAGAGCTTCCTGTTTCATATCACGAAGTTCACGAATGCGGCTTATTTTTCGGCCAATATGATTTTGTTTTGTAAGTGTGCTCATAATTCAAAGATAATAATTAAGTAAATAAACCAAAAGGGTAAAAAACAGATTGTAATTGTATGCTACGGCTGTTCATTGGGAGCGTTTAACAAAAATACAATTTTTCTGATAAGAATAAACGCAGAATCTAAAACCTTGAATAGATGATAGGATTTGAAAAAAAATAATTTCTTTTCAGCCTTTTTTTATAAATTGATCTCAAAATTAAATAGATGAATATATATCAGATTCGGGTTAGAAAAGGAACATTAAAATACAATGAAGAACATATTCATTATAAACTTGATGGTACTGATGACTATGACTGGAGATTAATTTTATCTCAGATAAACCAGAAACAAAAATTATCGCTGCCAGAAAAATTAGAATTTGAGACTAGTAAAATTACTTTTCAAAACCTTTCCGGCTTACATTGGCTAAAAAGTGATTTTCAAATTCCTGTTGTGAGCAAGAATTTTCTGAAAATCATTAAGCAGAGTGTAGAGGCCGAGATTGAAGTTTATCCAGTTCAGATATTTAATAAAAAAAATGCAGAACAGGTAAATCATGAGTTTGTGGCTTTTTATTTAAGGGATACATTTAGTTGTATTGATGATAAGCTGTCGTCTAAAATCAGTGTTAATAATACTGAAGTATATGATTATAAAAACGGTTCTTATAAAGATGATATAAAATATCCGTTGATTTTTAAGATTGATGGTTTAAAAATGTTAAATACTCACTACTGTAATGAAATCGGGAAGAAAATATTATCTGATTTTGATAACGATAGTTTTGATTTCTATCCTTTATCTGAAATAAATATCGGGTAAAATCGTGAATATAGTTGATATAGAAGTTGAAATTTAAAAGTTACGAGGTAAAAACATTTCTTATATTCGCCTGAATAATAATTATCATAAAAAAATGTCTCAGGATATTTTGAGATCGGACAGGATTGTTCGCGGCTAAAAAGAAACCAAAATATGGTAATGTACACAATACTAATACTGGTACTGCTGGTAAGTTTTATATTCATGGCTGCAGCGGTGAGTAAACAAATGTCCCAAAATCATGAAAGTGAGGAAGACCAAAATGATACTGCCGATTTTTATCCGCTGGTTGAGAGTGATGTACCCTGGGTAAATTATTCTACAACCGAAATTCGGTATGCGGGAAAAATTCAAAAAGAAGACTTTTATAAAGGGGTAGTCTTTGTAAATAGGGAGTGCAGAAATTTAGAAGATTTTATAATTAATGAAGAGATCAATTCATTTGATTTAAGAAAACTGGCCGATTTAAATGGTATTGACCTGCAGATTTCAGAAGCATGGTATCCGTTAACGATCAGACTGATAAAGGAATTACACGACAATGGCTGGAACAAACGGGTTTATTGTATTAAATCCAAATATGCCGCTTTGGAATTTTATGCCGATCATGAGGATGATGCTAATATTCAAAAAATTATCAGTGGTTACAGATATGCTGCAATGGAAGTTTGTGAAACCTGCGGTGAAAAGGGAGAAATCAGAAACTACGCGGGCTGGGATTATGTGGACTGCAGAAAACATTATTTAGAGAAGAGAAGGAAAATTGCCATTGAAGAGGAGGGATTTCGTTATGAGAATTTCTACTATCCGTGGGAGACAATCAAAAGCAGGTATTTTGAAGATTTAGATTTTTATGGAAAATACAGAGCGGTAGTAATTGAATTTGACGATACTATTCAAAGTGAAGAAATGATTTATGGCAAATTATCTATTTCAAAAAATGCGATAGGCTTTGGGGCTTTTCTCGATTATCTTTCCAAAAACTTCAACAGATCGAGACACAGTTACATAACCCATTTTGAAAATGTAGATTTTTGCGATATCTGCGGTTATAAAGCGGTTTATCTGGATGAATGCGAATGTTGCGAAAACCTTACACCGGAGGTATATTTAAAAAGATACGGAGAAGAAGAAAACACCGAAGAGGAAAAGCGCGAATATATTAAGGAAAGTCAGATTTCCTGGATAAAGGATGAAGGCGAAATCTATGAAGCAAAACAGCAAAATTATTTGAAAAATCCCAATTACAAAGTACTGTTTACTGAAACAGAACTGCACAAAAACTGAGCAGAAAAAAACAAATCGGATTTGTTGAAAATGAAAAACCTCCTTAAGAAATTGAGGAGGTTTTTTAATTTTATAGCAATAACGCTGTCGAATCAATTACAAACTATCTTTTATTCGTTTTGTGATTTCATCAATAGTGCCCAGTCCGTCAAAAGTTAAAACTTTAATTTTAGACTTCATATATTCGATTGCCGGGCGGGTTGAATTTTCAAAAACCTCGATTCTTTTAAGGTGAATGGCGGCATCTTTATCGTCTTTTCGATTGGAAGTTTCGGCTCTTTTTTGGGCTCTTTTTAAAAGTTCTTCTTTTGGAACGTCGATATTAATTACTTTTCCAATTTCCATTTTTTTAGAAGTAACAAGCTCCATCAAATCATTTACCTGCGGTTCGGTTCTTGGATATCCGTCTAAAATGATTCCTTTACCCTGGGCGTTTTCATCCAGAATTTTACTAAAAAGATCTTTCATGATAGAATCAGGCACTAAATCTCCTTTTTCTTCATATTCAGACATTATTTTTCCAATTTCCGTTTCATTCTGTTTCTCTAAACGGCAGCGGTCTCCGGTTGAAATATGCGCAAATTGAAGTTCTTCTTTTAAAATTTCGCATTGTGTGCCTTTTCCGGAATACGGAGGGCCGGTTATTATTAATATTTCCATTTGTATATAAAGTGTTGTTATTTTCTTCAGGGCCTGAAAAGTATGAATTGTTTTGACAGACTTTGGCAGGGCTGCACAAATTTACGAGAAAAAGATGTTGTTTTAAGGGAATAAAATGAAGAAGCCTTTCAGATTTTGATCAAAAAATGCTAATCAATAATGGTATTCCGATCCAGAAAAACACCTATTTTATCAGCAATAAGCAGGGCGTCTTCCTTTTTTAGACGCTTTTTTAGGATATAATTTTCGGCTTCACGATGTTTTTTAATATAGACCGTCCAGCCTAATTCATATTTATTGGTACAATACACCACGTTAACCGATTTTATCTGTTGTATTTTAGAATAAAATTTGTCATTTATAAACAGGTCTTCGTCATCAATAGAGAGTTTACTGTATTTGTTTTTTCTCCACTCCAAATAGTGATTAAAGGTTAAATAGAATAAAACACAAAATAGGAGAATTACAGCAAACCATATTCTGTAAAATGTTTCGGCTTCAATGTTAAAAAATATTATTCCTAAAAGCACTATTGAAAACAAAGCAGAAAAAATCAAAGTTGTTTTATCCAATAAAAAGGTCAGGATAATTTCTTTATCGCTGTTTTCTTTAATACTGTATTCTTTCATAAATAGATTAAATTTGTTTTCTGTTTTATGTGTTTTGAATCATATAACAAGCAATTTTTGATTCTGGTTCAAAGAAAACATACAAGTCTCCGTCGCCCCAGAAATTCATAGTTTCAAAGTATTGTTTATACCATTCATTGGCAGGTGCAATATTGGTTCGTTTCGTCTTAATTTCATCGATGCTTTCGAGCTGACATAGAAACCGCATTGTTTTTTGAGTTTTGGGACATCTGGGTATGTTAGAATACTGAATCCAGTTGGGGATGCCCGAAAACCCGATTTCGTGACTGATTTCAGTATCTTCTTTAGTAGTGAAACGAACCTGCTCATATTCTATAAAAGAATCTGTTTTTAAATCATCATAAGCAGTTGATAGGGAATTCACTTCTTCTATATTCAATATACTGGGAGAATTTGGTTCGGAGTAATCTAACCATACTTGTTCCATGTCCAAATAAATGGGACAAATTAAATTCAGGTCAAAAGGAAGCCATGTAAAAGCTTCACTTTTATGGCTGAGCAGACCTAAATATTGAAATGAACCCGGACAGTCGTTTTCAGGTATTAAAAAGTTGGAAGAAGGACTTCCTCCCATCCAGTTTTCTCCATTTTCGTTTTTTTCAAAGTTGAATAATTTGTTAACTCTTAACTCTTTGTATTCAATGTGATCATTTTTAATAATCAGATCTTCCACATTCCCATCCTGATCCTTTGATTCAGCAGATTCTAAAAAATTATTTTCGTTGTAAGTCAAAATAATATGACAATAAAAATTCTCAGCAGTTTCCTGATTTGTTATTTGAGTTTCGATAAAACTTTGACAATGCTCTTTTCCATCTAAGGTTACTTCCCATCCGGCTAAATATTGCTTTTTAAATTCCGGCTCTTTTATAGTATCGTTATTTTTAAACATTTTTTTGAAGATATTCATTTTGGTTTTTTTTAGCTGCGACTGTAATTTTATAAGATTGGTAACAGCAAACTTATTATAAATTTAGACACACTGCGTTATTTTGATAAAAAAGAGACCGCAAGAGCTGCTTTTCTATTTGAATTATTATTTTTATACAAGCTTTATGATTAGTATTAAAAACTAAAATGAAACCAACAAATGGAGATTAGACTTCTCGTTATAAGAACAAATGATCAAAAACGCCTTGCCGGCTTTTATAATTTGCTGGGGTTAAAATTTGATTATCATAAACACGGTAACTCACCCATGCATTATTCAGCAGAAATTGGAACTATGGTTTTGGAAATTTATCCATTGGCAAAAAATCAAACTGAACCCGATATAAATATGAGATTAGGTTTTGCAATTGATAATTTTAAGGAAACCCTGCATTTACTGCATAACAATGGTATAACGGTTTCAGAACCACTGCAGACAGATTTTGGCTTTTTGACCGTTGTTTCAGATCCTGATGGAAGAAAAATTGAACTGTATAAAAAATAATTTAACCAGACCGAACAAGAAAGAGACTTTCAAAGTCTCTTTCTTGTTCGGTCTGCTATTCTACGGAATAATAATCAGAGGTTTTTGGATTTAATGAGTAGTCACCACTCGCATAAATTAAAATGTATAACTTTGAGAAACTTAATAATATAATGAGAATTACAGTTTTTATTTCAGCGATACTGTTTTTTTGGAGTGCTTCTGTTTTTTCTCAGGATAAAAAGAAGGAAATACTAACATGTCTCAAAAAAGAGATGAAGGAAAAGAAAATTCCGGGCTGTCAGCTGGTTATTCTCAGGGACAATAAAATTGTATTATCAGAGGCATTAGGAATTGCGGTTGAGCCCTTTTCAATACCGGTGAAACCAAATACGATCTTTTCAATAAATTCTATCTCAAAAGTTTTTACCTCCGTTGCCATAATGCAGCTGCAGGAACAAAATAAACTCAATATTAATGACTCTATTGTTCGTTATATAGATTCTATTCCCGAAAATTGGAAAAAAATAACCATCAGGCAATTAATGAGCCATACATCCGGGCTTCCTGATATTGAGGATGAGAAAGGCCTTATTGGAGGTAAAGGGCAGGATTCAGCATGGCTAATGGTTAAGAAACTGCCATTGCAAGCGACAGCCGGAGAAAAGTTCAATTATAATGCCACGAACTATTATATTCTGCAGCGTATTATTGAAAAATGCAGTGCCGTAAAATTTGAAGAATTTGTTCGCAAAAATCAGTTTGACAGAGTAGGGATGAAAGAGATATACTATGGGAATTCCTATGATGTAATTAAAAATAAATGTCCTACATATACCTTTTACCGTCAGGACCAAGCAAGGGGCGAATATATAAAAGGTACCAAACTGAAAGAAACTTACGAAGAGTTCCCGTCAAAAATGATCGCTGATGCGGGTGCCTTTACAACAGCTGAAGAAATGTCAAAATGGATAATTGGACTGCAATCTGGTAAACTCCTTAAAAAAGAGGAAGATCGTAATGTTATTTGGGAACCTGTCAAACTAAACAACGGCTCCTATGATGGTTTTGGAGGAGTATTAAATGCATACGCTTTGGGCTGGCCCGTAATCAGCAGGCAAAAGCATTCGGCCGTTGGTGCTCTTGGAGGCGGCCGTGCGGCTTTTATTATTTACCCGAAAGATAATCTTACCATCATTCTTTTTACCAATCTTTCAGGTGTTTTTCCCGAAGAAATAGTTGAAAATATTGCAAGGTTTTATCTGGGTAATTCCTGAGAACCTTTACTGTAAAAGTGATTTTAATTTTTAAGATATTTTAGTAAATGATGGAAGTTTGCTTTCAGTTTTTAACTGGAGTACTCCGAATCGTATAAAAGGAAAAACTTCAAAATTAAATGACTTTACCGTTTTGTAATTTTATGGATCATACGAACCTGTTTTAGAAATTTTTTTGCAAAATCTGAAAAGGCTCTGAAAAGAATCTTAAAATAAGTGATCCTGAAAAAAATCTCTCTATATTCGTTTTTATAAAAAAACAATAATGAAAAATACAGCTCAGGAGTTTAGTGAGGCTAAAGCTGCCTTTTTAAGCTCAAATGGTTCCGAAAGAAGTGTTGAAAAACTATATGATATCCTTTATTTTTTAAAGGATTTAAAAGAACCAACTTTTGATGAAGAATACATACTGGCTGAAATTTATGATATTGTAGGCAGGAACATAGAGGCTTCCAGAATTATTGATAAAAATTTTAAAACAAGTAATTCTGTTCAGACTTTAAAACTAGAGGAGCTGCAGTCAAAGATAGAAAATCGGGATGTTTGGAATACTAAAATTTACAGAGATCTGCGGGATGCTAAAATACAAAAGGATCCTACCCGGTTAGTGATCGAAGATCTCATTATTTCTCAAACTAATGGCGGAAGTTATGATATTAAAATTTCCGAAAAAATTAAAAACATAGTGGTTTTAAATAAAAATGTGCCCAATGAACCGGTTTGGGATGATGAGGCTTGTTTTATTTTTTCAGAGAAAAAGCCGGATGACTATTGTTTATTACTATTAATAGAATATGTAAAATGGCTGGGACAGGCAAAAGAGGAACTGCTTATTTTTTACAACGGAGCTGATTTTAGAGATAAACTTCCAAATGTTTCAACAGACTGGTTTGATGGTTTATGGATTTCTGATTTTTATATCAGCATTGACAGAAATGATCATTTAGAAACCGAAATTATATTACATGATTATCTTCAAAATGATTATGGTTTTAGACTGAAAATCGAAAATTTTATTTTCAAAAAAATAGAATATGATCCCATTTTGTAGTCAACAGAGATACTAAATTAGGGTATAAATTAAATGCAATATGTTAAATAAAATGGGATGGGAGTTGATGTAAGAGTGATCATGAGGCATAACCTGACCTCTGAAGAAATTATGGAATTTCCTGCTTTGCTGGGCAGAAATAATGAACTTAAAGAAGCTTATCTTAAAGAAATTGAGAGCAAAATAGACTACGGGATGTCGGTTGAACAGGTATTAGACAATTTGGATAAAGAAAGGTACTGGGAAAACATTACCGAAAAAGATTTACTGGATTCCTGGACAAATAACGAAACACCGCATTTAGTGGGGGAGTATGGTTTTATCTCACATTCGCTGTTAACTTATTTTGGACTAGTGTATTTCAACAGGCATACTATTGAAGTTTTATACTTACCGGAATGCAAATACGCCAATTTACGTTACAAAGCCAACAGGAAATTCCTATTTAATTACAGTAAAGCACTGGCTAAGTTTTTGGGATCCGAAAAGATTGTGTATTGTTCTGATAGCGGTGCAACTGAAATTATCGAATGCTGGGCTACCGAAGGAAATACCATCGAATCTGTAATACAGGCAGCGACAGCCCAGTTTGGCGTACCCTCTGAAATACTGGCAGAGGCCATTGATAATGGATTTATAATTGATGACAAAGTCAATTCGCCTTATGTTGAAGAATGATAATTGGAGCTCGACGGGCAGTAATTAATAATATCAGTTAAATCCTTTTTCCTATCTATTGTACAAAACGGCTGTTAATGATCTTTTTTTGATTTCGATATTTCAGAAATGAAATATTTCAAATTTTCTCCCTTCTCCTTTTGCGCCAGAGATATGTAATGGTTTAATAGCACTTTGTCGTTTAAAAATTCGTGAATAACATGTAAACATCCCATTTTATGATGTTCGTCATCAATAGTTTCCCATGACATTTTAATTAACTTTTTTATGTCCGGATAACCCAGTTTTCCAAGTGACATTAGGGCTGATCTTTTGGTATACTCATTTTCCTGATGGTAAAATACCAGCAGTATTTCTTCAATTTCCGGGGTTAAAGAACTGAATTTTTTAAACGAAGAAACAAATTGAGATTTGGCATCGTCGAATTCAATAGTGCCGATTTTAGAAAGCGTTCTGCTAAGCTTTATAAAATCATTTTCTTTAAGAGGTCCAAGATTAGATAATTGTGTTCCGGTTGAAAGCCAGGCTATCATTCTGCCGCGATCCCAATTGCGTGAAATTAGATAAAGTAAATTCTCCTGGTCTTCGTTATCTAAATTTTGCAGCAGGTCTTTTTCTAATAATTCCGAATAAAAATCCTCAATTTCAGACCAGTCCGGATAACCAGCATCATCAAATAAAAGCTCTTCGATATGGTGTTGAGAATAATTTTCAGAGAGCCATTTTTTGAAATTAAAAACGAAGTTCTGCAATTTTAGTTTAAGGTCATTCATGAAAATAGTAATTTATATAAGCAAGGAGAATTTGTACCAGCAAAGATCGCTTCATCTCATTCTAAATAATATACAGCATCATATCCTTCATACTTTTTTCCGTTTAAAAAGTATGATTTGGTAAGGAAAATTTTGGTTTGTCCGTTTCTTGTCGAGTCATAATCAATTTTTTGAAAAAAAATACTCATAATTTTTATTCTGAATTTTGAATAGTAACTTATAATCATGTTTCTGAATAAAACTTTCTTTTAGCTGAAAATTAAATTTAGCAGTTTTAAACAAAGTATAAGCTGTATCAGGTTTAATTTTATATCTAAAGTGAACCCACTTTGTATTCATTTTTTCATTCTTATAATAATCTTCGAGCACGATACTGTCTGTATCTGATAAATCCAGTCTGGTTATAAAATGCGGGGTGAATTCAATCAAACTATTCTTTTCTGTTTTAGTATCTGGGACTTTATTTTCTGTTCTTTTTTCATCTTTATTACAAGAAATTAAAATACACACCAGCCAGCCATATTTAAAAAATGTTTTCATTTGTTTGATTTTCGGGAGGTTTACTTTGTACATAACAACAAATGAATCGTTTTGAATTTGAAAAATTACGTATAGAGTATTATTTCAAAGCTGGTTAATTTAATAGTAGTTACTGTTCCGGTTTCCACATTTCAAGCATCGCTTTTAAATCGTTATATTCTTCGCCAAATGCTCCGTCAAGTTTATATTTTGTACTGAATTCATTAAAATAGAGCAGTGCTTTTTTGTTTTCTGAAATACAGGCAATGAAAAGTCGGTTTAATAATTGCATTTTTTCATCGTCTAACTGCTCATTGGCATTTTCATATTCTGTTAAGGTCTCTGTAATTTCTTTTTGGGAATATTTTTTAATGTTTTTGTTTATGACATGTTTTTTGATGACCTTATGGTTCTCGAAGTATATTTTGTCAATTCCCCAAATATTAGTTTCATAACTCCGGTCTTTTTTTGTTGGTAAATTAATAAGCTCTTCAACAAATAGAGTGTCTTTGTTTACCCTTAAATTACAATTTTGAACGGCACCCCAAAAATCAATTATTTTATTTTCGCCGCAGACAGAAAGTACAAATTCAGAAAAATTTACTGGATTACTATCTGTGTTTCTATAGCCGCACAATGCAATTTTTTTACCATTAGATAATTTGTAAACGGTGTCGGATTTTGTTCCGGTAAAATCATTTTTTGCACAATTACAATGATCATTCTGCACAAATACATCTTTCTGATTTTTTTCAGGATTTGGAACCAGTTCTCTGTCTTCATTATATTCGCTGTTACTTTTGCTTGTTTCTCTGCACGCAGAAAAAAGCAAAAAGATACATAAGACCGCTATTGTTGTTTTCATAGGTTAAGTCTAAGTTTTGATGAGACATTAGTTTTTGAATCAGTTTCAAAAGTTATGAAAAAATAAAGGATAAAAAGGGTAGTCATTAAAGAATGTTTCCTTTTCTGAGAAGCTTCGGAGAAGTCACAGTATTTATAGAAAAAGAATAAACGTTTATGATATAAAGCTCCGGAGGAGCGGCTTTATATAAAGTAAATTAACCATAACGGACAAATAGAAAAGTGACCGAGAAAGTTTCTCTTTTACTCGAATTAAGATGTTATTATAAAAGCTTATTTATTATTTAAAAGCTTTTCCAAAGACTTAATATGTTCATCTTTAGTTTTTAAAAGCTCTGAATTTAATCTTTTAATTTCTTCTAAAGCTTCGATCCATTTCTCTACAGGATTCACATTAAAAGTAGGGTAATAATTATAACCATTAGACTGGTCATTAAAAGTATTAGAAATAATATTTATAGCCTGTTCCTCATCAAAATTCTGAAAAGCTTCAACAGGAATTCTCAAAAAAGTGGAAATTTGTTTCAATACACTGTCTTCAATAATTTCTTTCTGTTCCAGCATAGAAATTTTCTTCTGGTTCCAATCTTCTCCCAGATCATAAGCCAGTGCTTCCTGTTTGATGCCAAGCATTTCTCTGAAACGTTTAACGTTTCTCCCCTGATGAATTTTCTGTTCCATAAATGAGTATTAATTTCTGAAGTTTCAAAGATAAAATTATCTGAATTTCAAAGATAAAAAAACATCTCATAAAATATCCTTTTTGTCAGATATTATATCCAAATCCGAATAGTATGGTTTCTCTGCTTTTCTTCAATGGTTTCAATTCTCCGTAACTTCATTACCCTCAGTCATATCTATAGTTTTGGGATGCAGACTTGCCAGTTGTAAAACGATTGCAGTAACCACTACCAATAAGAGTAGCACAAAAACTTGTCTCATTCCTCCATTATCAGCTGCCTTTCCTAAAAACTCGGTGATAACAGCTCCGGCCGAAATACCTGCAAAATTCATAATTCCATATCCGGTAGCTCTGTAACGGGGTGCAACAAACTGGCAAAGAATCGGCATATTGTTCGTGTCGTATATTCCAAATCCAAGTCCAAAAAGGATAGCGCCAAAAATAATAGCCTCTGTATTGCAGCAGTAACCAAATAAAAACAATGCCGGAATGGTAAGAAATAATCCAATTGCACTGGTGTAAATTCGTCCTTTCAGATGTTTCATCACCCATCTGTCTGAAATGGCACCACCAATTAAAACACCAAAAAAAGAAGACATTGAAATGGTTATCGTTGCAATTGGTCCTGCAAGCGACATGTCTAAATGTAAAGTTTCGGTAAATAAGGTCGGTAACCAGTTTTTGGCCGCCCAGCCCGGTAAACTTGGTGCGGCGAAATAAAAGAGTAAAACCCAAAAAGAGATATTGCCAAATAATATTCCCAATCCTTTAAACATTTGCCTGAATTCATAGCTGGCAGATGACTTTTTTGAAGGATTAAAAAAGTGAGCTTTCTTTTCGCGTAAAAAAAATATAAGCAGCAAACTATAAACCACACCAAGTAAGCCTACGGAATGAAAGCTGAAATGCCAGGAAAAATGTTTCGAAATAGTGGCTCCAAAACCTCCCAGTGCCTGTCCTAAATAAATTCCGGTAGTATGAATTGCAATTGCAAAAGAACGTGTTCTTTCCTGATGGTAATCTGCAATTAAGGATAAAGCAGCCGGAATATAAAAAGCTTCACTAAAACCCATAATGCCGCGCAGGATATAAATTTGATTGAAAGTGGTGGCATAACCCATCGCCATTGTCACTCCTGACCAGATAAAAAGACTTCCTATAATTATTGTTTTTCGATTAAACCGATCGGCTATAATTCCGGAAACGGGGCTCATAAGCGCATATATCCAAAGGAAAATAGCCATCAAAAGACCAAAATTTTCAGCTTTGGCCAATTCAGGAATGTCTTCCATCATTGCCGATTTCATAGTGGAGAGCATTTGTCGGTCTAAATAATTCAATAAGGCAACAAACCATAGTAAGCCGGCAACAATCCATGGATAGGATTTTTTTTCATTCAATTTTGCAATCATTCTCTTTTTTCAAAATAAAGGCCGAATATACGAATTCAAATGTAACAGGAAAGAATTGTTTTTTCATGTTACTTATTTGTAATGTGTGATTCGATAAATTAGTTAAGGCGCAGATTATCCAGTCTTTTTGCGTAATTCCCCAACTTTTGAACTTTATCCCAACTTTGTTCGTAATGAATTGTTGAATTTTTTAAACAGGAGAAAACATAAATGCATATAAAAGAAAAAACCTGTAAATTCTATGAATTACAGGTTTTGTTTTTTGTGGGGAGAGCAGGATTCGAACCTGCGAAGTTTTCACAGCAGATTTACAGTCTGCCCTCGTTGGCCGCTTGAGTATCTCCCCAAAATCTGAATCCGGATGTATAATAATCATGGATACTCAGAAAAGCGTAAAAAAAACTCCCTAATTTCTTAAGGAGTTTTTTGGTGGGCGATGAGGGGTTCGAACCCCCGACCCCCTCGGTGTAAACGAGGTGCTCTGAACCAGCTGAGCTAATCGCCCTATTTTACTAGGCTGCTATCGTTTGTGATTGCGAGTGCAAATATACGCTAGTTTTTGAGTTCTGCAAAGAATTCTGGAGAAAAAATAAAACTTTTTTTAAAATGAATTCTATCTCCTTGTTTATGAATTTGTTATTAAATCGGTTTTTTTGAAGTTTTTTTCTGAAATGAGGCTGAAATTATCCTAAAGGCAATTCGGCTACCACGAAAGTACTTCCGCCAGCGTAAATAAAATCGTTTTCTCCCGCATTTTCTCTGGCTTTTGCAAAAGCACTTTCGACCGAATCGTATTTTTCGCCAGTCAAACCAAATTTTTGAGAGGCCTTTTGTAATGTTTCGGCCGGCAAAGCCCGTGATGAATTGGGATGACAGAAATAATAGTGAGCTTCTTTTGGGAACAAAGGTAAAATGGCATCCAGGTCTTTATCATTTACAACGCCTAAAACAATATGCAGGTTGTCGTATTTCTCATTTTTAAGCTGCTTCATTACAACTTCTAATCCGTGTTTGTTGTGTGCCGTGTCGCAGATTATCTTCGGGTTTTCGCCCAGCTGCTGCCATCTGCCCTGTAAACCAGTGTTTTTAATGGTGTTTAATAAACCTGACTTCAGTGTTTCTTCAGAAATGGTAAAATCAGTTGTTTCATTTAAAATTTTAAAAGTCTGCTGAACCGTTTTTTTATTATGAAACTGATAATCACCAATTAGATCTGATGGAAAAACTTCTGAAATCAAATCAGAAGCAAAGTAAAGCGGAGCCTTATTATCTTCGGCTTTAGCTAGAAATACAGGTTTGGTTTCATTTGTATATTCGCCAATTACCACGGGAACATCTGGCTTGATAATTCCGGCTTTTTCACCCGCAATGGCTGCCAGTGTATTTCCTAAAAACTGGGTATGGTCTAAACCAATATTGGTAATTACCGAAACCAGTGGTGTTATAATATTCGTGGCATCGAGTCTTCCGCCAAGACCCACTTCAATAATCGCAATGTCTGTTTTTTCGGCAGCAAAATAAGCAAAGGCAAGACCAACCGACATTTCGAAGAAACTCATGTCATGGGCTTCAAAGAAATCTTTATGGCTGGCAACAAATTCGCATACAAATTCTTCTGTTATTTCCCTGCCGTTTATTTTGATTCTTTCCCTGAAATCTTTGAGATGAGGTGAGGTATATAAACCTACTTTATAACCGGCTTCCTGTAAAACCGAAGCCAGCATATGCGAAGTAGAACCTTTTCCGTTGGTTCCCGCCACATGAATAGTCTGTAATTTTTTTTCCGGATTACCAAGATGCGCTGCCAGTAACTTGATGTTAGTCAGGTCTTCTTTATAGGCCGAAGCACCCTGAAGCTGATACATGGGTAATCGATTAAACATCCAGTTTGTTGTTTCCTGATAGTTCATTTTGTTGGGATAAAATAGTTGGTAATTGAAATAATTTTCGTTTTTTTTAGTTTAATATTACAATGAAAATTATCTTTATTGCAAAATTGAAATATTTTTTAGAATTAATTATTAAAAACCAGAATTAAAATATGTTTAGCTACATTCAACTACAAGCTGATACTCTTGCCAATGCCTCTAACGTAGTGATCGAAAAAGTTGCGGCTCCTAATAACGAAATCTCAGTTTTAGGATTTATCTTAAAAGGAGGGGTGTTCCTGATTCCAATTGCGCTTTTATTGTTTTATACGATTTATGTGATTTTTGAACGTTACTTATATATCAAAAAAGCATCGCGAATAGACTCCAGATTAATGCAGGATGTAGGCGATAAACTGCATGCCGGAAATATCGAACTGGCCCGGACTATTGTGGAAAGAAACGATACGGCTGTTGGAAATATTTTAAGAGAAGGAGTTTTGGTAATTGGAAGACCCATTGCCGAAATAGAATCCAACATGGACCGTGCAGCTGATATTGAGATTGGAGAAATGGAACGACGTTTAGGCCATCTGGGACTTATTGCCGGTATTGCGCCAACACTTGGTTTTATCGGGACTATTTCGGGAGTAATTAAAATTTTCTACAGTATCTCGATTACCGAAAATATCAGTATCGGAAATATTTCAGGCGGTTTGTATGAGAAAATGATCAGTTCCGGTTCCGGGCTTATCGTGGGTATTATTGCTTACAGTGCTTATCATTTGTTAAACGGGAAAATTGATGATTTTGCTTTAAAAATTCAGAAACAAATATTAGAATTTGTAAACATCATTCAAAGATCATAAGGTATGTCCATTAAGAGAAAAAGAAGATTTCACGCTGAGGTTGCCACTTCATCATTAAGTGACATTATGTTTTTCCTGTTGTTGTTTTTCCTGATCATCTCAACGCTGGCGAACCCGAATGTTATTAAGATGACGCTGCCAAAAGCAAAATCAAATGAAAAAACAAACAAACAGTTAATTAGTTTATCGGTTACAGAAGACAAACAGTTTTATATCGACAAACAACAGGTTCCTTTTGAAGAACTGGAAACTACTTTGATGAATAAAATAGGAGCCGACAAAGCGCAGACGGTTGTAGTTCGAATTCCGTTTAACTTACAGGTTCAGGACCTGGTTGATGTTTTACAGATAGGAGTAAGGAACAATTTAAAGTTTGTAATAGCAACAAGTCCTAAGTAGGTTTAAGATTAGGGCGTGACCACAATAAGAAAACGGGCGAATCAACAGTATGCTGATCAGCCCGTTTTTTATGGTGGTCGCTAAAGCTTTCGGAAGCACAAAGATATTCCATTTACAAATATCAAAATACAGCTCGTGGTTTCAACCACGAAGACACAATATAGGAATACGTTTCCCGCAGATGAAACCACGGGTTATACAGGTTTAAATGATAAAGGACAAAAAAGGCTTTCAGATAAGATTCTGAAAGCCTTTTTTATATGAAACAGATTCGTGAAAATCTGTGTAATTTGTGTTTTAGTTCAGGTTGAAATTGTAAATAATTCTTCCCACTTGTTTTGGTGCAGCGTTATCATCAGCAGACCATTTCGTATTCAGGGCCGCTATTTTTGCCTGTTCTAATAAACAGCCTGCTTTATTGGTTGTTCCTTTAACTCCGGCGGTTGCACTTATGGTTTTGCCATTTTGATCGACCGTAACTTCCACCACAACAGTTCCCTCTTCGTTGCAGGTATATTTAGGAGCTGGTTTGGACAATGCTTTTCGTCCGTTTAAAGAATATCCGTTTCCTCCGCCCGAGCCTCCGCCGCTTCCGGCTCCGTAACCGCTTCCGGTACCAATGCCGTTTCCGGTTCCGTTACCGCCTCCGGTTCCTCCGCCCGAACCGCCTGATCCGTAATAACCGCTGGAATTTAGACTTCCGTTTGCTTTTCCTTTATTTCCAGCTGCTTTGTCGTCTCCGTCTCCGCCTTTATTAGAACCCTTTAAAATGCTCGATAAGGCGTCGTTGGTAGAGTTTGAAACTTTCGGTTTTTCAGGAACCGGTTTGGTTTCCGGTTTTGTGACAGGAACTGGTTTTTTAGGTTTTTCTTTTGTCGGAATTACCACATCTGTTTCATCAGCAGCTGTATTTTCCTGGGTTATAGTGGCTTCTTCAGGTGCTGCTTTTGCGGCAATTTGCTTTACATTGTTTTTTACATCCAGAACTTCGCTTTTATAATTGGCACCTGAACCTAAATCACTGTCGCCAAAATTTACCGTAACTCCTCCTCCGCCGCCTCCGCCATCGGCAAGGGCAACATTGTTCTGCGGATTATAAGGAGGCCAGAAACGAATAAAAAACATCAGTAAAATGAGCAAACCGCATATAATACTGGACATTATCAAAGACTTCTTCTTATCGGAAAGAGAAGAATTTAAGATAAAGCCAAAAAGAAATCCAAAGAAAATGTATGTAAGACGGCTGGTAATTCTTGATGCAGAGCTCATTATATTCTCTAATTTAATATTTGTTTTTAAACGTTTAAAAGTACTAAAAATTGTTTAGAATGAAAGTGGTTCTATTACTTTGTCGATAATGTTTTTAGCACGCAGATGTAACAGATCATTGAAATTCTTTTATCGTACATTTAAATTAAATCTGCTCAATCTGTAAAATCTGCGGGAAATAAAAAAGGATCAAACATTATATTTGATCCTTTCAATGTTAAAGTATAATAAAAAATTACACTAATTGTTTTAATGCAATTTCAAAGGCGGTTGCACTGATATTGGTTTTGGATGCGCTTAAAGCATGAGCTCTTACAATCGCATTTTTTATTGTTTCAGAAGTGTCGTTAAAGATCGCTTCATCCGTCATCTGAACTTTTTTCTCCATGAAATATGCAAAAACCCTTGCCATACCACAATTCGATATAAAGTCAGGAATCAAACTTACTTTGCTGTCAACTTCTTCCATAATAGAACCAAAGAAAATTTCTTTGTCTGCAAAAGGAACATTAGCACCGCAGGAAATAACTTCTAATCCGTTTGCGATTAAGCTTTCAATCTGCGCCTGAGTCACCAGTCTTGAAGCGGCACAAGGCGTGAAAATTTCAGCGCCGATGGTCCAGATTTTAGAATTGATTTCTTCAAACGGAATCATATTGTCCGCAACCAGTTTATTTCCGTCTTTGTTTAAGAATAAAGTTCTGATTTCTTCAAATGAGAAACCATCTTCTTTAATTAAACCTCCGTCACGGTCAATAATTCCGATTACTTTTGCACCCATTTCAGCTAAATAAAAAGCGGCTGCAGAACCCACATTTCCAAATCCCTGTATAATGGCTTTTTTACCTTTTATATCGCCGCCGTAAGTGGCATAGAAATGACGAACTGCTTCAGCAACACCAAAACCGGTAATCATATCGGCAACGGTATATTTTCGGGTAACGTCTGGTGAGAATTTCGGGTTTTCGATTACTTTAATAACACCCTGGCGTAATTGGCCAATTCGGTTGATTTTATCGGCTTCAGTTGGTCTGAAATGCCCGTTAAAAACACCTTCCTGCGGATGCCATACACCACATTCTTCGGTCATTGGAATTACTTCGTGAATCTCATCAACATTTAAATCTCCCCCGGTTCCGTAGTAACTTTTTAATAAAGGAGATACAGCTTTATACCAGCGTTGTAAAACACCTTTTTTGCGAGGGTCGTTCGGATCAAAATTTATTCCAGATTTAGCTCCGCCAATGGCAGGGCCTGAAACAGAGAATTTAACTTCCATTGTTTTGGCCAAAGACAAAACCTCATTCATGTCTAAGCCTTTTCTCATTCTTGTTCCTCCACCAGCAGCTCCTCCGCGAAGTGAATTAATAACAGTCCACCCTTCGGCTTCTGTTTCTGAATCTTTCCAATTGAAAACAATTTCAGGTGCCTTGTTTTCAAATTGTTGTAATAAATCTTTCATTTTGTTGTGATATGTTTATTTTGCGTAAATGTATAAAATAGAATAATGCGAATAATGTATTTTGCATCAAATTTATCAAACAAAAAAGAAAAGCCAAAAACTATTAGGTTTTCGGCTTTTCGAATATTTAAAAAATTAAGAATTACAGCAGTTATATTCCTAATAAATGTTTTTTAAGAGTTTCGTCAACTGGTTTGTCTGAAAGCCAGATTCCGAATAATGCTTTTTTGAAATCAAATCCCTGGATTTTTCCTTTCAGTACTTCGTTTTTGGAAATGTACATACTCTGATCCAGCGGGTTGTAAGCCAGGATAAAAACATCTTTTTCTGTAATGGCATCACTTAAATAACTTTTAAGCTGTTCGATCCTTGGACGTAATTCTCCCAGATTGCTTCCTGCCGATTTTTCAAAACCGGTATTCATTGCTTTAGTCAGTTTGTTTGATGAAACCATCGAAGAAGTAATTTCGATTCGGATAGCCATCTCGGTATCACTGTCGATAATAAACTGCGGATCCTGGCTCAATTGGGATAAGTACAATGCCTGAACATATACTTCTAACCACATTTTTGATCTTCCGCCAGCGCCGTTAAGTTGTAAAGGTTTGTTTTGAAATTCTATTTTTCGCGGAACGGTAACGCCATTAACTTCTAAATGAGTCTGCGCAGAAACTACAGAAAACTGCAGCCCCAGAAGGAGTGTAAGTACTAGTAAAATCTTTCTCATGCTCTGTCAATTATTTAATTTTTGGGCAAAAATAATGTTAATTTATCAATATTGAAGCCATCCTGAACAAGTTTTTTTTGGACTTTTTTTTATTTTTTTTATTCTATTTGTTTAATAATCAAATTAGTAAGACTTGTTTTACGTGCATTTACCTGTTTTGGGAATTGTTTAATCTTTGGCTCATAAGAATTGTCTGAGAAATTAAAATTTGAAACTGTTTTTCAGCTCTTGTGTTTTTGAAAAAAAGCTGCAAGATTAGGATCAGTTTTAGGCAAAAAGATACAGAATTACGAAAACGTTATCGTTATTGTTGTCGATCTATTAATTTTGTATGCATGCATTGTAAATTAAACATTTAAAAATTATCTTTGAAAGCCTTTCTTATAGTAAAAAGGTATTCAAAAAAACAAAAAACAAAACCACCAGAATCAAATCGGACAGATTTGGTTTTGAACAAAACAATAAAATAAGAAACTATGGATTTTAATCTTACCGAAGAACATTTAATGATTCAGCAGGCTGCAAGGGATTTTGCTCAAAATGAATTATTACCGGGAGTTATTGAACGCGACGAACATCAGACTTTTCCAACTGAGCAGATCAAAAAAATGGGTGAGCTTGGATTTATGGGAATGATGGTTGATCCAAAATACGGAGGAAGCGGACTCGATGCTGTTTCTTACGTACTGGCAATGGAAGAAATTTCTAAGATTGATGCTTCGGCTTCTGTAGTAATGTCGGTAAACAATTCATTAGTCTGCTGGGGATTACAGGAATACGGAACGGAAGAACAAAAACAAAAATATTTACCAGGTCTGGCTTCGGGAGAAATTCATGGGGCTTTTTGTTTAAGTGAGCCAGAAGCAGGAAGTGATGCTACTTCTCAAAAAACAACCGCAATTGATATGGGCGACCATTATCTGGTAAACGGAACTAAAAACTGGATTACGAACGGAAATACGGCTTCAGTATATTTAGTAATTGCACAAACACATCCTGAATTGAAACATAAAGGAATCAATGCCCTCATCATGACGAAAGACATGCCGGGATTTTCTGTTGGACCAAAAGAACAAAAAATGGGAATCAGAGGATCAGATACGCATTCTTTGATGTTTACGGATGTAAAAGTTCCAAAAGAAAACAGAATTGGAGAAGACGGTTTCGGATTCAAATTTGCGATGAAAACGCTTGCCGGAGGAAGAATCGGAATTGCGTCTCAGGCATTAGGAATTGCTTCCGGTGCTTACGAGCTGGCACTGAAATATTCAAAAGAGCGTAAAGCTTTTGGTACTGAAATCTGCAATCATCAGGCAATTGCTTTTAAATTGGCTGATATGGCGGTAAATATTGAAGCAGCGCGTCATTTATGTATGAAAGCAGCCTGGGATAAAGACAACCATAAAAATTATGATGTAAGTGGTGCTATGGCAAAATTATTTGCTTCGCAGGTGGCTATGGATACTGCCGTTGAAGCGGTTCAGATTCACGGCGGAAACGGTTATGTAAAAGAATACCATGTAGAGCGTTTAATGCGTGATGCTAAAATTACCCAGATTTACGAAGGAACTTCAGAAATTCAGAAAATTGTAATTTCAAGAGCGGTTATCGCCGGATAAATTCAGTTCCTTATTATTATAAAAACAGAAACCCTTTCCGCTTTTTAAGCTTCGAAAGGGTTTTTTAATATTTTTTTGTTACTTTACCGAAAGTTTATTCTTTTAAACCAACCACTTAACTAACAATTACTTCAAAACCAGTTTATGAAAAAATTATACTTTCTTCTGCCATTTGTTCTTCTTGCCTGTAAATCAGGTACAACTGTTGTAAAAGAAAAAGAATCCTTATCAGTTTCAAAACCTGCAGAGATCAGCTATAAAGTAGAGGAGTCTGAGGTATCTGATTTTCTAAAATACCTTTCTTCAGACGAAATGGAAGGGCGCGACACCGGAACAAAAGGAATCGAAAAAGCAGCGGTTTTTCTGGAGGATTTTTTTAAAAAGAACAACGTTAAGCCCTATTTTAAAACCTATCGTGATACACTGACGAATTTTAAACTGCCGGCCTATAATATTGTCGGTGTTTTAGAAGGAACAGACCCGGAGCTTAAAAAAGAATATGTGGTTTTGAGTGCGCATTACGACCATATCGGAATTGAAAAAAAGCAGCAGCCGGACCAGATTTATAATGGTGCCAATGATGATGCTTCGGGAGTAACTGCCGTGGCTCAGATGGCGAAATACTTCAGTAAAACCAAATCCAATAAACGCAGTATTCTTTTTGTGTTTTTTGCCGGAGAGGAAAAAGGTCTTTTAGGTTCTAAAAGTATGGTGCAGAAACTAAAAGCCCAAAACTTTAATTTATACACCCAGCTCAATATCGAAATGATTGGGGTTCCTATGAAACGTGATTATCTGTCTTATATTACCGGTTTTGATAAATCGAATATGGCAGAAAAAATAAACGAGTATACCGGGAAAAAGACCATTGGTTTTTTACCAAAAGAAGCAGAATACCAATTGTTCTACAGATCGGATAATTATTCTTTTTACGACGTTTTCAAAAAGCCATGCCAGTCACTGAGTACTTTTGATTTTGAAAATTTTGATTTTTATCATCATGTGTCAGATGAATTTAAAGTGATGGACATTCCGCATATCACGGCTTTTATACAGGAATTACTTCCGGCGGTAACCCGTATCAGCGATACACCGACACAGGAAATTACCATGAATAAATAACAGTTCCTTATTTTTGATTTGTTTATTTTTGCTGCATGAAAAATATTATTGTTACCGGAACAAGCAGGGGAATTGGATACGAACTGGCTTTACAGTTTGCCAATGCAGGAAATCAGGTGTTAGCCATTTCAAGAAAAATACCTAAAACACTTTTAGAACATCAAAATGTGACTTGCCTGTCTGTTGATCTGGCAGATGAAACGGCTTTGACAGAAGTAGAAAGTTTTCTTTCTTCGACATGGAAAAAAGTTGATGCCGTGGTTCATAATGCAGGAGCTTTGCTTTTAAAACCTTTTGCAGAAACTACTCAGGCAGATTTTGAAAGTATTTATAAAGTAAATGTTTTTGCTGTAGCCAATCTTACTAGAATCTGTCTTCCGTATTTACAAAAAGGAAGTCATGTTGTAACGATCAGCTCTATTGGCGGTGTAAGAGGAAGTCTTAAATTTGCAGGATTAGCCGCTTACAGTTCAAGCAAAGGTGCTGTAATTACTTTGACCGAATTATTAGCAGAAGAATATAAAGAAAAAGGAATTTCCTTTAATGTCCTGGCTTTGGGATCTGTTCAGACTGAAATGCTGAATGAAGCTTTTCCGGGTTATCAGGCACCTATTTCTGCTGAAGGAATGGCGGAATACATTTATGATTTTACCCTTAACGGAAATAAATATTTTAACGGAAAAGTGCTTGAAGTTTCTTCAACGAATCCTTAAAAAGTTATGAATTATGAGTTATGAATTATGGAGGGAAGTATTGTGAAGATTAAAAGTTTTGAGTTAGCTGTAAGAGGAGTTAATTTTTATAAATGGCTCATTTCTGAACAAAAAGAGTTTATAATGAGTAAGCAGTTTTTACGATCGGTTACTTCTGTCGGTGCCAATGTTCGGGAAGCAGTGAATGCCCAAAGCAAAGCTGATTTTATTCATAAATTGTCAATTTCTCAAAAGGAATGTGATGAATCCATGTACTGGTTAGAAATATTAAGGGCGACAAATTATATTACTAATACTTGAATTTGAATCAATTTACAATCAATGTGAAGAGGTGCTGAAAATTATAAAAAGTATAATAATAACGTCAAAGAAAAAACTCATAACTAAAAACTCATAATTCATAATTAAATTGAGCGAAACTTTAGCTAAATATATTCCCGAACATGCGGTAAAACCCGTTTTCGATTTGATAGTGACCAATCAGGTGCACTTGAAAATTGTAAACGAACGTCAGACCCGTCACGGCGATTATAGACGCGGGCCAAGCGGGAAACATGAAATTACGGTAAATGCCAGTTTGAACAAATACCGGTTTTTAATCACATTAATTCATGAAATTGCACATTTGGTTGCTTTTGAAAAGTTTGGGAGAAATATAAAACCACACGGAAACGAATGGAAATTTACTTTTCAGCGTTTGATGGTTCCATTTATCAGACCGGAGATATTTCCCAATCATATTCTGCCGCTGCTGGCGAGACATTTCAAAAATCCTTCGGCAAGCAGCGATACCGATACCACTTTATCGCTGGCATTAAAGGAATATGACAAGGATAATGATAAAAATTATGTTTTTGAAATTCCGTTTGGAAGTGTTTTCAGGATACAGAATGGTAAAGTTTTCAAAAAACTGGCCGTTCGTACCAAGCGTTTTGAATGTATTGAAATAAGCTCTGGAAAAACGTATCTTTTTAATCCAAATGCTGAAGTAGAGTTAATAAATTAAAAAAAGCAAATCCCAAATTCCAATGTTGGTTAACAGTATGGAGTTTGGGATTTACTTTTTTATAAAATGAAATCCTTTTTTAAAATTAGTTAGTTTTTGTTTTAACCCAAAAATTAGAGATAAATGCAATTAAGAATACACTTACTGATTAGCTTGATTTTTTTGATGTCCCTTAATAAAGTAAACGCACAACAGACAGATGAAGCGGAGCAAAAGAGAACGAATCCGATTATTTTTGCTGAGATGTTTGGCGGCGGTATAGTTATGGATCAGGCTGGTTTGGGTGGTGGTTTTGAATTGAATTATCAATACAAAAAAAGTCTTTTTAGTTTTAGATATACCAATGTAGTTGGGTATATTGAAGAAGAATATAAAAGAGCATTTCTTTTTCCACCTGTCTATGTAGCGGATGATGATCTTGAATATGCATTTCTATATGGAAGAAGATGGATGAATCATCATCGTTCTTTTAGTATTTCTGCCGGAATAAGCTGTAATAATATGGATACGAGAAGAAGGATTTATGTTGAGACTTATAATGAAGAGGGGCAAACATATAAATACACTTATAATTCCAATTACGAAACCTTTTACGGAGTACCTTTCGAGGCTAATTTTAAGTGGTTTTATCCTAAAAATAAATCCAGATTAATTTATAATGCTTTGATTCCAAGTATTGGATTAAAGGTTTTTGGAAATATTTCTAAGTATACTTATGCCGGGGTAGGTCTTTCTATTGGTTTTGGGTTAAGCAGGGAATATTAGTAAATACTATAAAATTAAAAAATCCCAAATTCCAGAGTTTAATCAATTGGAATTTGGGATTTATATTTTTGAAAATTCCCATTTTGGAATTTGGGATTTTTTTAATTGGAATTTAAAATCTTTCAGCCTTTCAGATAAGCTTCTCTGACTTTCTTAAACAAGTTCGATGAGTAAACAAACTTCACGATATCTTTATTGTCTGTTCTGAAAATTTCTTCTTTAGTTCCCTGCCAGGCTTTTAATCCTTTTTTCAGGAAAACGATGTTTTCTCCAATTTCCATTACAGAGTTCATATCGTGAGTATTAATCACGGTTGTAATATTGTATTCTCGCGTAATTTCCTGAATTAAGTTATCGATCAAAGTTGAAGTATTTGGATCCAGACCAGAGTTTGGTTCGTCACAAAATAAATACTTCGGATTGTTTACAATGGCTCGGGCAATCGCCACACGCTTCTGCATACCTCCCGAAATCTCCGATGGTAATTTTTTATGGGCATCTACCAGATTTACTCTTTCTAAAACAAAATCAACACGTTCTTTAATTTGTGCTTTATTGTTATTGGTAAACATTTTTAACGGAAAGGCAACATTTTCTTCGACGGTCATCGAATCAAACAAGGCAGAACCCTGAAATACCATTCCAATTTCAGTTCTTAATTCACGTTTTTCATCTTTATCTAAGTCAGAATAAACTCGTCCGTCAAATTCAATGGTTCCTGAGTCTGGTGTGTGGATTCCTAATAATGTTTTTAATAAAACTGTTTTTCCGGATCCACTTTGTCCAATAATCAGGTTGGTTTTTCCAGTTTCAAATACCGTCGAAACGCCTTTTAAAACTTTGCTGTCACCAAATGATTTTTCTATGTTTTTTACTTCTATCATTATCCTAATAATAATTGAGTTAATATATAATTTAGAAGAATAATAGTAACAGATGTCCATACGAACGATATTGTACTTGCCTTACCAACCTCTAATGCGCCGCCTTTCATATAATAGCCATGAAAAGATGGAATTGTTGCCAATAACATGGCAAAGATTAAAGTTTTGATAAAGGCATATGTAATATGAAAGGGTATGAAATCTTTCTGAGCTCCCATAATAAAATCGGCACCGGTTGAAAATCCTCCGTAAGCGCAAGCCATCCATCCGCCAAAAATTCCTAAAAACATACTGATTCCAATTACAAAAGGATACATTAGTAAAGCTATAATTTTGGGAAAAACAAGATAGTTTAAGGAATTAACCCCCATAACTTCTAAAGCATCAATTTGTTCTGTAACGCGCATCGTTCCGATACTTGAAGTAATATAAGAACCCATTTTTCCGGCCATAATTACCGAGATAAAAGTAGGAGCAAACTCTAAAATTACAGATTGACGGGTTGCAAAACCAATTAAATATTTTGGGATTAATGGATTAGTTAAGTTTAACGCTGTCTGAATGGCAACAACCCCTCCGATGAAAAAAGAAATGAAGCAGACAATTCCAAGTGAATCAATAATAAGATCGTCGATTTCTTTTAGAATCAGACTTTTCATAACAGGCCATTTGGTCTGTTTATTGAAAATTTCTTTCAGCATTAAAAAATATTTCCCTATTTGGGATAAATAACGAATTAGCATCATAAGTTTTAAATATTGGCTAAATTAAGGATTAGTTTACAGTTTACAGTTTCAGTTTGCAGTTTTTTAATTTTTTTTAAGATTAAAAAAGCTTTTGTTTTATTTTCTGTAAACGATAATTCCTAATAAACTCAGCTTGTTCGGGAGTTACCAATAAAGGAGTTTTGGCGCTTTTTGCTTTCATGAATCCTTTAATGTAATCTAAAAACAGAAATGGTTTTTTCTTCATCATGGCCAGTTTTGCCGAAGCAATCGCAGTGATCCAAAAACCATATCCTAAAGTATAAAAAGCCTCTCCCTGTTTGTAACGGGCTGTTTTGTTGTAATTAGCACCTGTTGGTTTTAGATGTTTTACATGTAAAGACTGGTCTGTAACTATTTTCCAGCCATAATACTTACATAATAATTCATCAACAGTATCCCAGCCCATTGCAGGTTTTAAACCGCCAATTTGCTGAAACGTTTCTTTTCTGTAAGCCTTTAAAGCGCCGCGAATATGATCTTTATCGGTTAGGTTTTCTAAAACCCATTCGCCGTTTTTATCTATGTAACAAAATCCGCCAGCCATTCCGATTTTAGGATCAGATTCGAAATGTTTGATTATGGTTTCGAAATAGTTTGGAGGAAAAATTAAATCACCGTCTATCTTTACGACAATATCATAATCTGAATCTAAAGTTTCAAAACCTTTCTGAAACGCCTGAATTACTTTGCTTCCCGGCAAATGAATCGCATCTGAAGTTTTGTTAACAACAGAGATGTATGGATTTTCTTTTGCAAATCCCAATACAACTTCTTCCGTTTTATCAGTTGAATTATCGTTAACAACCACAATTTTTGAAGGCAGAACGGTTTGCGTAACCAAAGACTGTAAGGTTAAGCCAATTAAATTCTCTTCATTGTGCGCAGGAATGACGATGTAATATTTCATAAATTTTCAATTTAAAATCCCAACTTTTTAAAATTCCAAATTCCAATCTTAACGACATAGTTAAAATTGGAATTTGGAATTTTAGTATTGGAATTTATTTAATCTTTTCTGCCACAACAATATAATATCTCGGAGTGAAATATCGTAATAAAGGTCTTAGCCCAAGTTTCTTTACCGGATGCGTAAATTGCAGACGATCGGTTATTTTCCATCCCGTTTTTTCCAAAAGCCAGTCTAACTGCCAGTCTTCAAATTCGTGGTAATGTCTGTCCCACATATCCGTTTTAGAACGATAGGCCGGTGAAAACCATAAACGTAACGGAATTGAAATTAATAACTTGTCACATTTTACGTTTTGTAAAATGGTGTACGGATTCAGTAAATGTTCGAAAATTTCAAATGCAGTAAAAACAGTATAGTCTTCTGTTTGTAAAGCGGTCTGATCGTTGTCTAAATCTTCACCTTTAGTGTTTTTTACCGTATATCCGTTTTCAGTCATTATTTTGGAGAACGGATTTGGAACACCAAAATCAAAAATGGTTTCAGAGGTGTTGACGTGCTTTTTTAAAAACTCTAAGGTAAGCCTGAATCTTTTATTCGGAAACGTTTTTTCGTACATAGTCATTGCGAACGAATCTCTCGTTCATGAATTGTTAATTAGGTCGCAAATATACTAAAAAAGTATTCAGTGTTCAGTTTTTAGTGATCAGTTGTGGTGGTAAGTTGTAAATGAATTTCTCGCAAAGACGCGAAGTCGCAAAGTTTTTAATTTCACGCAGATTATGCAGATTTAAGCAGATTTTTGAAAATCATTTTAATCCTTCCAATCTGTGGCAAAAAAGAAACTTTGCGACTTCGCGTCTTTGCGAGATTAAGTTACTCGCGGTTAAAATAAAAACTTAATTTATTCTAGTTTTAATATCTGTAAACAAAAGCATTGATATTCATTCCGGCTCCAACTGAAGCAAAAATAAGAACATCACCTTTGTTGATTTCATGACCTTCCACTTTTCCCTGCAGAATTAAATCGTATAAAGTAGGAACTGTTGCCACACTGCTGTTTCCTAAATCATGAATGCTCATTGGCATAATGTCCTTAGGAGGAGTCTGCCCGTATAATTTGTAGAAGCGTTCGATAATGGCCTCGTCCATTTTTTCGTTGGCCTGATGAATCAGGATTTTTTTGACTTCGTCAATTCCGATACCACTTTTATCCAAACAGCTTTTCATTGCGCAGGGCACATTGCTTAAAGCAAACTCGTAAATTTTACGGCCGTACATTTTAATGTATTTGGTATCCGGATCTAAGTCCTGGTTGTATGATTTTCCAAAGAAAAGGAAACCCGCTTCGTCAACAGCGTAAGTAGCACTTTCGTAAGCTAAGAGCCCTGTTTCGTCTGTTGAAGCTTCTAAAATGGATGCACCGGCTCCATCAGAATAAATCATTGAGTCGCGGTCGTGATCGTCTACCACTCTGGATAAGGTTTCGGCACCAATTACCATTACTCTTTTTGCCATTCCTGATTTGATGAAAGCATTCGCTTGTAAAACACCTTCAATCCATCCCGGACATCCAAAAATAATATCGTAAGCCACACATTTAGGATTCTTGATGCCTAATTTGTTTTTAACACGAGTGGCTAAACTTGGTAAAATATCAGATTGTGTTGTGCCTGTTTTTACATCACCAAAATTATGGGCGATGATGATATAATCTATCGTTTCAGCATCTATTCCTGCATTGGCAATTGCTTTTTGTGCCGCAAAAAAAGCCAGATCAGATGCCGTTTGATCTTTCTCGGCATAACGACGGTTCTCGATTCCGGTAATGCCTTTGAATTTTTTTATAACGACTTCGTTCGGATAACCAAAAGGAGTTCCATCCTCATTTAAAAAAATATGTTTGTCAAAGTCTGTATTTTTTACTTCTAAATTAGGAATGTAGCTCCCAATACCAATAATTTTTATTTTCATTATTTCCCTTAATTATCCGATAAATTTCATGCTAAAGTATAAATAAAAAAATGATAACTATCATAAAAAATACTATGCATGCATATAATTGTGAAATAACGATTTTTTAAAAGATAAATTGTTTATTTTTTAATGTTTTTTTCGATTTACCGAGATTTCAAACGATTGAAACGAAGTTGGTAAGTAATTTTTTTTCATGACAATTTTTAATTTATCGAAACAATTTCACAAAACATCGCTGAAAAGTTAAGTTTCTTTAGGTGCAATTCGTTCTTTTATAACCTGACCGCGTGAGGGATAGGAGGAATCCGCCACCGCGGACCGGATAGCCCGACCCTGTTAAGATAAGAGGGCGAATAAGCGCAAAGAAATTTTGCCCTCTTATCTTAACGGGGGCACGCCCAGATTAATTTTAGATTTCTGAGTTTAGATTTTAGATTTGTTTTAAGTTTCAAGTTTCAGGTTCTGAAGAAAACCTGAAACTTGAAACCAAAAAGAAACCCGACAGGTTTTTAAAACCTGTCGGGTTTGAATAGGTATAAAAAACTAAATTTTAGTTTTCCATGTAAGCTTCAATTGGAGCACAGCTGCAAACTAAGTTTCTGTCACCATAAGCGTCATCTACACGACGAACCGATGGCCAGAATTTATTGTCAGCGATGTAATCTAATGGATAAGCAGCTTTTTCTCTTGTATAAGGGAAATCCCAGTTATCAGAAGTTAACATTGCTAATGTATGAGGTGCATTTTTCAATACGTTGTTTTTATCATCAGCAGTAGCCGCTTCGATTTCTTTTCTGATTGAAATAAGGGCATCACAGAAACGGTCTAACTCTGCTAAATCTTCAGATTCTGTTGGTTCAATCATTAAAGTTCCGGCAACCGGGAAAGAAACCGTAGGAGCGTGGAAACCGTAATCCATTAAACGTTTGGCGATATCACCCACTTCGATTCCGTTTTCTTTAAATGCACGGCAATCTAAGATCATTTCGTGAGCAGCTCTTCCGCATTCTCCAGTATAAAGAATTGGGTAGTGTCCTTCAAAACGTGCTTTCATGTAGTTTGCGTTCAAGATAGCATGCTCTGTAGCGCTTTTTAATCCTTCAGCACCCATCATGGTGATGTAACCGTAAGAAATTAAACAAACTAAAGCAGATCCGTAAGGTGCAGATGAAATAGCCGTAATTGCCTGCTCACCACCAACATTTAAGATTGGGTTTGTTGGCAAGAACGGAACTAATTTTTCGTTAACACAGATTGGGCCAACTCCAGGCCCACCGCCGCCGTGAGGAATAGCAAATGTTTTGTGTAAGTTTAAGTGACAAACGTCAGCACCAATTGTAGCAGGATTTGTTAATCCAACTTGTGCGTTCATGTTTGCACCATCCATATATACTAATCCGCCGTTTTCGTGGATTAATTTTGTGATTTCGATAATTGAAGATTCGAAAACTCCGTGAGTCGAAGGATACGTTACCATTAAGCAAGATAAATCATCTTTGTGCTCAATTGCTTTTTCTCTTAAATCTTCTACGTCAATATTTCCTTCAGGAGTTGTTTTTGTAACAATGATTTTCATTCCGGCCATCGCAGCAGAAGCAGGATTTGTTCCGTGAGCCGATGAAGGAATCAAACATACATTACGATGACCTTCGTTTCTTGACATGTGATAAGCACGAATTGCCATTAATCCGGCATATTCTCCCTGAGCTCCTGAGTTTGGCTGTAAAGTTGTTCCAGCAAATCCAGTAATTACATTTAATTGCTGCTCTAATTTTTTTAGCATTGTAAGGTAGCCTTCAACTTGGTCAACTGGTGCAAACGGGTGAATACTGTTCCAGTTTGGCATTGAAAGAGGCAACATTTCAGAAGCGGCGTTTAATTTCATTGTACAAGAACCTAATGAAATCATTGAGTGATTCAATGATAAATCTTTACGCTCTAATTTTTTGATGTAACGCATCAACTGGCTTTCTGAATGATGATTGTTGAATACATCATGAGTCAGGAAAGATGAAGTTCTTTCTAATGAAGCCGGTAATTGACTTGCAGCAGTTAATTCAGAAACCGAAACCGTTTCTTTTCCTAATGCTTCAGCAAAAATCGCAGCGATTTGGTTGATGTCTGCAACAGAAGTTGTTTCGTTTAATGAAATCGAAACCGAATCAGCATCAGGATAGAAGAAGTTTACTTTGTTTTTCTCAGCAGCTGCTTTTACTTTTTGAGCATCCGCTTTTACTAAAATAGTATCAAAGTAAGCAGTGTTGGTTTGGTAAACTCCTAATTTATTTAAAGTTTCAGCAGTAGTAACGGCAGAGGCGTGAACTTTGTTTGCAATATATTTTAATCCTTCTGGTCCGTGGTAAACCGCGTACATTCCAGCCATAACTGCCAATAAAACTTGAGCAGTACAGATATTTGAAGTTGCTTTTTCACGTTTAATGTGCTGTTCGCGAGTTCCTAAAGCCATACGTAAAGCACGGTTTCCGTTTGCATCAACAGAAACTCCAATGATACGGCCTGGCATTGAACGTTTGTACTCATCTTTAGTAGCAAAGTATGCAGCGTGAGGACCACCGTAACCCATTGGTACACCAAAACGTTGTGTTGTTCCAACAACAACTGCAGCTCCCATTTCTCCAGGAGAAGTTAAAGTTGCTAATGATAAAATATCGGCAGCAAAGGCAACTTTGATTTCGTTTTCTTTTGCTTTAACAACAAAAGCACTGTAATCGTTTACCTGACCGTATTTCCCTGGATATTGTAAAATCGCTCCGAAAAACTCATTTGAAAAATCAAATGTTTCGTGGTTTCCAACGACTAATTCAATTCCAATTGGAGTTGAACGTGTCTGTAAAACCGATAAAGTCTGCGGTAAAATTTCTTCAGAAACGAAGAATTTGTGTGTATTGTTTTTCTTTTGATCTCTTGTACGAACATCAAATAATAATGCCATAGCTTCTGCAGCTGCAGTTCCTTCATCCAATAAAGAGGCATTGGCAATTTCCATTCCTGTTAATTCGATAACAGTAGTCTGGAAATTTAAAATAGCTTCCAGACGACCCTGAGCAATTTCTGCCTGGTAAGGTGTGTAAGCGGTATACCATCCCGGGTTTTCGAAGATATTTCTCTGAATTGGAGCCGGAACGATAGTGGGGTGATACCCTAAACCAATGTATGATTTAAATGTTTTGTTTTTCTTTCCTAATTCGCGAATATGATTTGCAAATTCGAATTCTGTCATTGCGGGATCTAAATTCAAAGGCGCTTTTAAACGAATATCGTCCGGAAGAGTTTCGTAAACAAGTTGTTCAATCGAATCAACTCCAATAGTTTTCAGCATGTGCTGAAGATCAGTTTCTCTTGGACCAATGTGTCTTAAAGCAAAAGCATCTGTTTTCATTTGTAGCAGTATAATTTTTTAGGCAATGTAATTCGCAATGGGTATTCTTAAATTAAGCTTACACAGGGTTTATTACATAATAGAGTAAATGTGTTGTTTTTTTGTGGCGCAAAATTAAGTATTATTAATAATTTAATAGGTATTTTTAACTTCAATTTTTATCAATTTTCTAACTAAAGAGTTGATTTGTTACCAATTGATTAGATTTGAGACATGAAACTTCTAAAACAAATTTTCGATTTTTATTTAAACAGCAGTATTCACGTGGCTTTGTCGTGTTATGCTTTGGTGCGGATTACGTTTCATGTGTTTCATATTCAGTATGATGAGCCCATGGCATTGTTTGTTTTTTTCGGAACAATTGTAGGATATAATTTCGTAAAATATGACGCACTGGTTCGCGTAAAGAAAAATCCAATCGGAATTCAGTTAAAAATTATCGCCGTTTTGAGTTTCATTTCGCTCCTTTTGGTCGGCTATTATTTTTTTCATTTAAAGCGGATTACTCAAATTGTTTCCGTTGTCATTTTTTTGATAACCGCTCTTTATACTTTACCCTTTTTTCCAAACCGAAGAAATGCCCGAAACTGGGCCGGTGTAAAAATTTACATTGTAGCACTTTGCTGGGTGGGTGCAACTTTGGTTCTGCCTTTGATAAATGCCGAAATTCCGTTTACGACAGATTTTTTTATCAAATGTATTCAGCGTTTTGTACTGGTTTTTGTATTGATATTGGTTTTCGAAATCATTGATTTAGCGAATGACGATCCACATTTGCAAACCGTTCCGCAGACTATTGGTGTAAAACGGACGAAGGTTTTAGGACTTTCACTTCTGGTTCCGTTTTGGGTTTTGGAGATTTTTATTTCGACTTTCAATTTTCATGATGCAGTCATCAATCTGATCATGGTTATTATGCTGATGCTTTTTATTCTTTTCGCCAACCCTAATCGTTCTAAATATTATACTTCTTTCTGGGTCGAAAGTGTTCCGGTTCTTTGGTGGCTGATGATTGTGTTTTTGTAAGCTAAATTATTTTACATTTGAGGCTAAAACAAAATTCATGAATAGAGAAATTACCTTTTTTGGATTCCAGTTTACAAAGTCTAAGTTTATATTATTTTTTATTGTCTGGATGTTTTTTCTGGGATTTATCTGGCCGCAGATCATAGGGTCGCCTGTTTTTATGTCCATTATTGTATGCTGTCTTTCTTTTGTTCTGGTAGGTTTGTTCAACAGACTGATTGGATTTTTGCTTGCGATAATATTTTTTGTAAATGAATCGCTTCTTCGAATTTACCAGAATTTCATGTTTGTTATTGGAACGATCGTGACGACACTGCTTTACAGTCTTCTTACGCCAATGAATTTCTATACTTATATGGCCCATCTGCTGGTTAATATTTTTTCGGTCTTTTTAATTTACACCCTGTTTATTAAAAAAGAGGGTAAAGGGGCAGCAAATGAAATTATTACGTTTGAACAAGAAGAAACATTTTAAGTGATAAAAAAAAGATTAGGTTTTGCACTGAATTTTTTTGAATACATTTTGTAGCCCGTTTTAGGGGTTTTGTGACAGAGAATCTTGTTTCCATGCCATTTGCTGTCGGTGCTTTTTGCTGTTCCTGTAGTTTTACTGTAATTAAATCACTATATACTATGAAGGAAAATTTAAAAGCATCGAGTGAAATTATTGATATTCTTGTTGTAATCGATACCGAATATATTAAGCGGAATTATCCCCGAAATGAAGATCGCAGCAATCCTTTACTAATAAATCAGGAAAGTCAGTCAGGTATGATAGGTTATAATCCGAGAGGAGTTATTTCAGGACAGGGCAGCGCCAGTTTAAATTTTAATGTAAGGCAGGGTGACTGGGTTAATTTTCGAGGAACATCCATTCAGCAAAATGCTGATGATGCTGTAATTCTTTACAAATTCGAACACACATCGACAGAAAGGATCTTACGTGATTTTATATGGTATCCTGTAATTCGAGATCAGGCAGTACAAGTTAATGATGGCAGACCTGACGGACTTCCTCCTCTTTTGATGAAGCTGCCCTTTTTGTCTTTTGATGTACAAATAGCGAAAACAGGAACAGAGAAGTTTTTAGTTTGTTTTGCTCTTTATACCTGTAAGGATGGCATTAAACAGGAGTTTTATGGCTATTATGCCTGGGAGGGACAGATCACTATATCGTAAATAAATAAGAACTCTTTTTTAAAAACACGATCTGATCCGGTTCGTGTTTTTTGTTTTAATGCTGTTTTGAAGAGCCAGATTTAAGTTGGGAAACCTCTTTTAAAACTTTATTTCGTTCCAGAAGAAAATGAATAAGATGATTTTTCAGAAAGAAAACATTAAATAATCTTCCAAAAATTCCAAAGGGAGTTTCGTACTGTAGTTTATCTTTCATGATTGTAATTCCATTTTCCTCTTCAAAAAAATGTTCATGTTTAAAAGATTTGAAATGGCCTTTTTCCATTTCATCCACAAAATAGTCATAAAAATTCATGGCGGTGATCCGGCTTTTATGCGTGAGATAAAAACCGAAATGTTTTCCCCGCCAGGTTACCGTTTCTCCAAAATGGATTAAACCGGAAGTTATACCGGCAATGGCTTTTTCTTTAGAAGGGCTTGCAGATTGCTGATGGATATCGATATTTCTGGATGCATCAAAAACGATTTGTTTAGGAGCTTTTATTGTTGTGGTAAGATAAATTATTGTTTTCATTCTTCCTCATCTGTAAAATTAAGATCAAAGATCAGTCCCATAATAATTGAGGTAACAGAATACGAGCAGGCTATAAAATGCCATAAAGTCCCGCCTATAAATGCGGTAGTTGCATAAATTCCAAAAACGGTTATTAAAATAAGAACCGTTTTCGAATATACTACTGGCATATTGTTTTTAGCAAAATAGTTGTAAACACAAGCATACAGGATATAGGTTGGTATTGAGAAAATAAAACTTGCGATGAATACTACCGGAAACATCCCAAATAAACCAACCGCCGGACTGGGGTGAAAAACAGGTATAAAGGCAATGATCTGAGAAAGCAGAGGAGCTGCCAGTAAAGTAAAAATCCAGTGTTTAAACAAATAACCCCAGTTGGTATTTTGTGTTTTCATCGACGTATTACATTTTTAAGAGTGCTGTCAATATTTCCAAATTTAAACTGAAATCCATTTTCTAAAAGCCGTTTCGGAATTACATTCCTGCTTTTTAAAACCAATTCGGTTTCGGTTCGAATTATAAAAGATCCTGTTTCCAGAAAGAATTTATTCAGCGGAATTCCAAATGGAAAACCAACTGCTCTTCTAAGTTTTTGCATAAAATCAGTATTTCGGACGGGTTCAGGAGCAACAATATTGATGAAACCGGTCATTTCTTTTTCAATTATAAAATCGACTGCGCGGGCAAAATCGTCTTCATGAATCCAGCTAACAAACTGATTGCCGTTTCCCTGTTTTCCTCCAAAACCAATTTTAGCCAAAGTTTTTAGCGGAATCAATGCACCTCCGTTTTTTCCTAAAACAATCGAAGTTCGTAAAGCAGTTTTTAAAGTCTGCGGCGTTTCGGTTTTAAAAAATGCTTTTTCCCAGGATAAAGCGACATTTATAGAAAAGTCATTTCCGATTTCGCCCTCAGTTTCATCCATTTGTTTGTCGAGAGAAAATCTGTAAATAGTTGCTGTTGAGGAATTAAGCCAATGTTTTGGCGGGTTTTTACAGTTTAAAACGGCTTTGTTCAGGATTTTTGTACTTTCGATTCGGGACCAGAGAATTTCTTTTTTGTTCTTTTGGGTATACCGGCAGTCAACTGATTTTCCGGCGAGATTAATTAAAACAGCTGCATTTTCCAGTTCTTTTTCCCAGCCGGTAAAAGTACGGGCATTCCAGTTTACATATTTTATTTTGTCAATTGTCTGTGCTTTTCCCCGGGTCAGAATTACAATCTCTTCAAATTTATTTTTGAAATGACTGACTAAAACCTGTCCCAGAAATCCAGTTCCGGCTGCGATTACGAGTTTGTTCATTGTAGCGATTTTTTTTTCGCCACGAATTCACGAATTAAATAATAAAATAATTCGTGAATTCGTGGCTAATACTAATTTAAAATTAAAACCAAAGCAAGAATTCGATACAGAATCCAGGTGTAAGATAAGTAAAAAGGGAGTTTTAAAATTTTGACTCTTCTGAAATGTTCCAGAAACATGATGAAAACGGTTACTCCAAACCAGCCTAAAACTATCATTTCCGGAAGCTGAATAAATTTACTAAGAATCAAAATTGGACTTAAAATTAAACTTCCCATCAAAGAAACCGTCATTATATTTCCGGCATAATTAAGGATGGTTTGTTTATCAAATTTCAAAAGAAACAAACTTTGAAAAACAATTTGTCCCAATGCCAGCATAACTTCTCTTGCAATACTGCTTTTTGGTAAACCCGGAATCAGATTAGAGTAACCAAAAAGAATAAAAGTCGTTACGGTTACGGCAAATCCGATAAACAGAAATCGGTATTTATAATTGAAATCGGGGGTGCATTGTAGTTTGTTTTCTTCTCTTATATTTCCCGGAATAATTACTTTTCGGTTATAAGAAACAAAAGAATACATTTTTTTCAGAATGAAATGCACTGGTTTAATCGCTGCAAGTTTTTCAATTAATGGAAAAGAATGCCCAAGGACTTTTATTAAACTATCAATTCCATAAATAGCTGTTTTTGTTTTATTGTCAATTAAAGCAATTTCGTTTGGAGCCCGTTTTAAATCTATAAAATGCTGTTCTTCTTCTGTTAATTGACAATATGATTTTCTTCCGTTCTGATCTAACATACCGCTTTTTACAAATCCGGTGGTATACAAACTGCAAAGCGGGCAGTCTTCATCATAAAGCAGGGTTTGGTTTTCGAGTGTTTTCATGGTCCTGAGTTTACGCTTTAAAAACGATACGTTCTTCCTGCTGGGTTTCTTTTGCTTTTCTTTTTCCTCTAAAAAAGAAGTATAAATTAAAGAACAGCATAATGCCCAGGTAAATAGAAAAACCTCCAATTTTATAACTTAAATTCTCTATTAATTCCTGATAGCTGTCACGGCTTAACTGTAATTCCAGAATCATGAGTGCAAAACCAATGTTTAAAAGATAAAAACCGGTTTCAAAAAGTTTGTTGGTTGCCTGTGCAATATCTTCACGGCCTTTAAAGATGTCCAGCATAAAAATTTTGCCGTTTTTAAAAAGTGTTTTAGAAACGTAATACGTTAAAAATAAAGCAACGGGTAAATAAATGCAGTAACCGATTAAAATTTTTGTTGTTTCCATGATATTTAGTTTTTGTTGTTGTTAATTAGTTTTTGAACGTATTTTGTTATAATTAAAATATTGAAGTAATGCAGTATTGAAATAATAAAAACAATGACAGCAGTTTTTATACAAATGATTTCAATTAACTGGATTGTTGAAATAATTTTCTGCCACGAAATTAAAGTCATCGCACAATATCCAATATTGAGAAGATAATAGGCCAAAAGCAAAACCTGATTTATTTTCTGGCAGAGGTCCGCATGATCCGGAATTAATTCGGCAACATATACATTTCCGTTTTTGTAGCAGATTTTTCCAACTTTTAAAATGATCAAAGTTGTAATTCCTAGGTAGATCAGATATGCAATGATATTAAGGTTCATAATTTTTTAAGGTATAAACTACTACCGAAAGATAGAGTGCCAGCACAAATGGCATTGGAATTAAAATGATTATCAGTACAATACTGCTGTAATGAATCAGGTAACTGATACCCCATAAACAAAAAAACAGAATAACACCAACGATATAAATCTGAATTTTGATGTCACGGGAGTTCTGAATGAACAAGTATGTGCCGATACAGCATTGTAAAAAACCGGTTCCGGCAACAGAAAGAACACTATAGACAAGTGCGCCTTCTTTGTAAATGGGATAGCTCAACAAAACCAGAAACGGCAGTAAAAGCGCAAATGTGTTTATTAGTTTTATAATTTTCATGGTTTTATACTTCTAAGATTTCGACTTTTTTTATTCTGCATTTGTTTTTTACCCCGATTTCAGATCCTTCTGCCAGAAATACAGAGCTTGGTTGTATGTTTTGAAGAAATTCAAAATCAGGTCCGTAGGTTTGTCCGAAATTAATATCAAGATTGTGATCTGTAACCTCTAATTGTTCCCATCTCGGATGCGTTACTTCATATTCAAAAGTGGTTTCTTCATCGATTTTGGTGTAACCGAAATAATGTTCGGTAATAAATTCTGCTTCAGAACCGGGTTCGATTTTTACGGCATCTTTTTTAGTCTCCAGCTGAATGGTATTCCAGTTTTTATTATTTTTCCATTGATAGATGAAAATATTAGTATGCTCTTTTTTAAGGATTCGATGTTTCATTTTTCGGGTTTCATAATGTTCCTGGTATAAAGTATTGGCAATAAAAGTGATGGCTTTTTTAGGAACAATTTCTTTAATAAAAACAACACCTCGTTTCCATTCACCGTTTTCAAAACGTTTTACGTAAAATCTCAGATTCACTTCTTCAAAATCAATATGAAAAGGAATTTTCAATCCCAAAACTTTGGTGTTTTTAAACATAAAACCTACAAGGCTTACATAACATTTGTTGTTCCAAATGTCTATTTCGGTTCCTGCCGGAAGGTATTTTTCGAGCATTTCAGCATCTGCTTCAAAATTGAAAAGTGCCAGATTTTTCCATTCTGCTTTTAAGAAGTTCATTGGTATGCTTTTTTATAGATTACTATTGAAAGATAAAATGCCAGTATTGCAGGTATTCCAACTGAAAAATAAAATTTGAAATCGTGAGATGAAAAAGGATTAATGCAAAGTATAGCAAAGTATAGAAAAACTCCGATGATGTATATCTGAATGTATTTGTTTCGAGGCTCATCAAGCAGCATACATCCACCAATTGTGACTTGAAATAAACCAGTTAGTATACTAAACAATAAAGCGATTATGGTCAGGTCTATGATTTTCAAAAAAGCCAGTAAAAACATTACAGCGGGAACTCCAACAAAGAAATAATTGAGATAATTAATATTTTTCATAGTTATTGATTGTTTTAAACTTTCAGAAAAAAATGAAAGTTTTGATTAAATTTTTTTAGTTTGAATTTTACTTCATCATTTTTATAATCAGCTTTCCTAACCAGTTTTCGTTAAATTCGGTCATTTTATCCAGCATATTATCGGCTTTTAAAACAAAATCGTACAGTTTGGAGGTTTGATCCACGAAGTGCTTTTCTTCTGCCGAATCATTAGCTTCAATAGTCGAAACTTCTTTTAGGATTTTAAGTGCCGGTTTAATTTCTCTTTTGCTTCTTTCACGGGAGATTTTTGCTGCCAGTTCGTCTAAGTCTTTTTCAGCTGTAAAATACTCTTTTCTTTCGCCGGCTTTATGTTCTTTATATACAATCCCCCAATCCATTAAACCTCTTAAGTTCATACTGGCATTGCCGCGGGAAATTTGTAATTCTTCCATAATATCCTCCATCGAAACAGCTTCGTTTGAAACCATCAATAAAGCATGGATCTGCGCCATGGTTTTATTAATGCCCCATTGTGAGCCTAAAGCTCCCCAGGTCTGAACGAATTTATTTTTTGCTTCTCTGAATTCCATGTGTCAAATGTATGTAAAAGTTTTTAAACTTTCAAAAATAATTGAAACTTTATTATAAAGTCTTTTTGCTTTTTTTGGCAGGGTTTAGTTTTTGTGTTGTATTTCAGTGTTTTATGATTATTAAGAGGCTGAAAAGTATTCTTGGTTTTTATGGAACAGGTGTTTTTACGCATGGTTTTTCTTTATGCTGTTTTTTGTTCAGTTCATGTCAAAGAATGACGGCTTCATATCATTTTTTTAATTAGGTCTACTTATCTGATATAGTTTTGATATAGAAATAAACCCGTAAAAGTTATTTAAATCGTTGGTTAAAAACAATTAAATACTTAACAGCAAATCAAATAAGTGGAGCAGAACCCACTAGAAAAAACGAGGCGGTACCGAAAAGCCATACGAGTAGGAAAATCCAAAAACAAGAAATTATGTCAGATTTATTAGCTGGTGCTTATTTAGCAAAAGGCACAATAGGAAATGTAGGAACTCCGGGTGCTCCAATAGCAACATTTAGTTTAGTGGTTGTACCATCACAGAACTCAGTTTCCGGTACAGTAGTAATTACTCAGGCGATTAGTGGTCCTGACGGGAATATTGTAGTTCCGGTAACAGGAAAAATCTATGCAACAGGATTTGGACAGTTTACTCAGGTAGTAAGCTTACAAGGACAGTATGTACACACTTTCCCTCCTCCGGCAATTGGAGCTTTCTTAGCTAATTTCGATGCTCATTTAGCAATCGATGGTGCCTGGAACGGAACGGGAGGTTTCTCATACTACCAGAACGATATTGAAAATGTACCTGTAAAGGCGATTCCGGCTTTACAAGCAGAGTTGGCTTAAAAAAAAGACCCCAAATTTAAACCACTCGAAGCATGAAACAATCGGGATTTAATTTGGTTCCTGATTTGGTTACAGTTTTGATTTAAAGGGTCGTCTGCTAAAGACGACCTTTTTTTATTACCAAAAAAAAATAAATCACAAGAAAATGAAAAGAAAACCTATTATTATCACTTTACTGGCTGTTTTTATTATAGCAGCCATTGCATTGTTTTTTCTGAATAAAGAAAAAATGATGGAAAAGATGGGGGTATCATCAGGATACACTGCTTCGGCAGCTGCATCCTGTGACTGTGAAGACAGCTGGTTCCCGCATGATCAGACACCTGCTCCTGCAGAAGGCGACGGAAGTCCGTTTGACAGTAAGAGCACAACCAACTGCGATTTTCATCAATGGTCGTGGCAGAAATTTTTATGGGTGACCAAACCGCTTCCAACCGGTAATCCGTTTTTCCTGGATTCATTAGATTTAGTAAGTCCGCAAATGGAAAGTGTTGTGCCACAGTTAGGGATCAAACTAACCCTGAGTTCTATTAACCAGGCAGGTTTCAGAAGCGTATTGAGAGCTAATCCAAAGTTTAACAATACTGCCGATACAGTGTATTATTCTATACATGTTAATAAACTGCTGAGAGATAAAGCAATTACAATGGCTTCTCTGATTAACAGCGGTAAACTGCCTGTTTCAAATTTAGAGACATTTCCTGTTGGAGCGCTGGAATTAAAAGTTTCCTGGATTAGTATAGACGCAATCCCTAAAGAACAGCAGGCCGATTATTTTACGACCAAAGCCGCTGTACAAAACAGTAAAAAACAATATGTTGAAAAAACGGTGGCACTGCTTGGTATGCACGTAGTAGGTGTGGTAAAAAATCATCCGGAGTTTATCTGGGCTACTTTTGAGCATAAAGATATGGCACCTGTTTATGATAAAAAGACAAATTCAGTAACATCAGACAAAGAAATGCTGTTGTATGAAAAAGGAACTACTTCAGGTATAAAAGGCATTAAGTGGGTAAAAAATGCCACGGAACCTGTGCTTCCTAATAAGGCATTTATATTGTATGAATATGGCGTTCCAACTGATCTGGGAACGGGAGAATTTACAAAAACAAGTCAGGCGGAACCGGCTAATATTGACAACATCAAAAATATTAATAAATGTGTCGCTTCTAAACTGAAAGATGTTTTCAAAAACTATTTTTACAATGGATCAATCTGGTTAGATTTTGACGGAGTTTCTCCGGAAGATCAGGCCAAGGCGATTGTAAAAAGAGATATTTCAAGCGTACTTCCTGATTCATTGGCAAGAGGTTCAGCCAATCTGGCCAATATTACCATGGAAACCTATACCCAGACTTTTGTAGACGATATCCATAAAATCAACAATACAAATCTGGTAAATTGTTTTGACTGTCATCAGTCTGAAAATTTTGACAGTACAAGACCGGGGAAATCCCCGCTGTTTTTAAGCCACCTTTTTGGAGATTATTTACTGCTTACCAAACCAACGGCTGCGGCTAAAAATGCTAATGCTTCAAAAGAAAAACGCATTGACGATATCGAAGCCAAAAAATTCGAACAGTTTAAAAGGTTTATTCAAAAGAACCAGTAGTATCTAACCAAAGATTCTTTTTAAGCAGTTTCGACAGTGAATTTTTTGCCTTCAAATATAAAGCACTAAGTACTATTTTAATTTTTTTAATGAAGTCCTCTATTGTAACAAATGAGTTATGATAGAGGCTTTGTTTTTTAGTACTTCTGTTCACGCCGCATTTGGATTATCCGCCGCCTGTTTTGTGCAGCTGTTGTTGGAAACTTAGGAATACCAGCTAATGACAGTAAAAGCAGGAAAAAGAGTACTGATCTTTTTAAATAGCATTTTTAAATTGTAAATAAAAACTTATTTAGTGTTAAGTTTTTATTTAAGAATAATCTTATGACTTGTTTTTTCTGTTTCATGACAGAGATTAGTCTTTTAGTAACATTTTTGATGTAAATATCTGTTTATCAAGTGTAATTTTAATTTGTAAAATAAAAACAGCCGGCAGCATTTATTTTATCAGGTATTCCAGTTTGATTTTTATTGACAGCAATTTTTACAGGCAGAATAAGAATCTTTTTTGGAGTTACCCAAAAACAAAAATATAGAAATAGTGGAGCAGACCCCACTGAAAAAACGAACTGTTTCGCACAGGAAAAAGCGAAGGCGGAACCCGAAAAGCCTCATGAGTAAGACCCAAAATTTAACTATTATGCAACCTATACCACAAAAAGTCAAAAATGTAAATGTCTATCCTTATATAGACTGGAAAGGCGGAGGCGTTGGTCCTGTTATTCTTCCGGTGATAGAAGGAGCCAGCGGAACCTACGCCGTTGGAACACTGATTACTTCTGTGTTTTACAATCTTGATCTTACATCAGTAACCCAGATAACACCCCTTAAAGTACATCAGCGTTATGTAGCAATAGGAGAAACAGAAGATGGGACTTCTTTTACAACCCCATGGATGTTTTGTACCAATGCAGGTGATAATCCGGAGTTTGGAAGAACCATCCGTCTTCTTAAACCAGAGTTAGATGCTGTAAACACGCAAGTTCTGCCAGAGTACATTACACTGGGACCTCTTACTGATATTACAGTTACCCAGTCCTTTCCTCCTCCGGCAATTGGTGAAATACTGCTAATCGAAAACGGATCCGGAAATATTATTGCAACCAGAACCGGTACGCCTCATGAAATGGGGGTTGAGGTAACAGGCGGTAATCGTGTGGGAACCTTAACAACAGGATTAAGAAATATCATGATCAGTGGAAAAAACAAAGAAGGAAGAACTGTTTCGATCGGGAACCTGACCTGCCTGAATCCAAATGATCCGGCTATTTTTTTACATCAGCTTGGACCTGTTGAGTAATAAAAAGAATTCTTTCATAAAGAGATACGGTTTCTCTTTATGAAAGAACTTTTCGAAACAAAACTAATCATTAAAAAAAGAAAGTTATGGGAATCATGATGCCTTACGGTGCTGCCGTCAGAGAAGCGATAGCTTCAAACGATCTGGCTAAAATGGAAGCTGTTGCAGAACAGGCTAAGCAGACAATAAAAGATCAGGGAGACCTGAGCGCTGCTTTACTGGAACTGCTGGAAGCAATCGAAGAACTTAAAAATAAAAAATAAAAGATTTTAACCTGACAGAACTAAAAGTTCTGCTCAGACTAACAAGGGGGAATCCGAAAAACCTTAAGAGTAGGAACAACTAAAAACAAAAAATGTTATGGGAGTAGTAATGCTTTACGCAGCCGGAATCAGAGAGGCGATAGCTTCAAATGATTTAGAAAAAATGAGAGCAGTAGCCGAACAGGCTAAACAAACAGTAAGAGAACAGGGAGACCTGAGTGCTGCATTGTTAGAACTGCTTGAGGCAATTGAAGGCCTTAAAAAGTAATGTGAAGAAAAACGGTTTATGAAGGTTTACTTTTTAAACCGTTTTTTAATAAAAAACTAACTATAAATAAATTATGATGGACAAGACTTCTATACGATACAGAGTAAGAGATGATTACAGAACAGCGACCCCGGTTCATGTGGTATGGGAAATAACGCTTGCCTGTAATTTAAAATGTTCCCACTGCGGATCCAGAGCCGGAAAGGTGAGACCCGGAGAACTCACTACCGAACAGTGTTTTGAGGTTATTGACAGCCTTAGACGTTTAGGAACAAGAGAAATCACCATTATTGGCGGAGAAGCTTTTTTACGAAAAGACTGGCTCGAAATAATTGAAAAAATCAATCAAAGCGGAATCGAATGTTCTATGCAGTCCGGTGCTTATAACTTAAACGAAGAACGAATCAGCAGTGCTAAAAAGGCCGGAATACGAAATATAGGGGTTTCATTAGACGGTCTGCCGGAAACTCATAATAAAATACGGGGCCGGAGAGATTCGTTTGACCATGTTATCAATTGTCTGCAATTGCTGAGAACCTACAATCTGCCTTCAAGTGTGAATACCGTGATCACCAAACTGAACAAGAACGAACTCAGTGAACTGCTGGATATCCTGATCGAAAATAATGTCAGAAACTGGCAGATACAACTGGCCGTGGCTATGGGAAATGCCGTAGACCATTCAGATGAACTGATCCTGCAGCCTTATGAACTGATTGATTTTTATGAAGAACTTATTGTAATATACAGAAAAGCACTGGCTCACAATGTGCTGATACAGGCCGGAAATAATATTGGCTATTTCGGACCTTACGAACATATCTGGAGACAGGGCAATGAAAAATATTATACCGGATGTTCTGCCGGTCATACCGGAATTGGTATTGAGGCCGATGGTAAAATAAAAGGCTGTCCGTCGCTGCCTACAAACGGTTATACAGGCGGAAATGTTAAAGACATGAAACTGGAAGACATCTGGAAATACAGTGAAGAAATGGTCTTTTCGCGATACCGAAATAAAGAAGAATTATGGGGAGGCTGCAAAGGCTGTTATTATGAATCTTCCTGTCTGGCCGGATGTACCTGGACCAGTTCTGTCCTTTTTGGAAAAAGAGGAAACAATCCGTTCTGCCACCACCGTGCTCTGGAACTGAAAAAGAAAGGGCTTCAGGAACGTATCCGAAAAATACAGGAAGCTCCGGGGCAGTCTTTTGATATTGGTTTGTTTGAAATTATAGTCGAAAATGAAAAAGGAGAAATAGTAGAGGTACAGTCACCTTATAATGCTCCCGAAATTCCGGTATCTGATTTTACAGAAAGAGTTCCCCGAATACCTAAAGCTCTTAAACTTTGTAACGGCTGTGATCATTATGTTTATGAAGAAGAAACGTCCTGTACTTTCTGTAATGCCGATATTCAGAAAGTAAACGATGAATATGCTCTTAAAATGGAAAAAGCCAAAAGATCTCTGGAGAAATTAGAATTATTAATGATGAAATAATATGGAACTGCTAGAAAAAATCCAGTCAGAAATTGATAAGTATTCCAATCATATAGAAGAGTCTTTAAGCCTTTCTGAAATTACGATTAAATACGGTCTCAACTCCTATCGGTATGGTTCTTCCAGTTTTTTATCAGATCTGTTTGATCCTGTTGAGATCAGTCCTGAAACTGTATTTTATGATCTCGGATCCGGTTACGGAAACATCATTTTATACGGAGCGGTAAAATATCCCGAAGCAAAGTTTACAGGCATTGAAATTCTTAAAGAACGTCACGAAGTCTGTGCCGGATTAATCGAAAAAGAACAGATAACGAACTGTACAGCCATTTATGATGATATTCTGAAAACGGATATTTCAGATGGAAATGTTTTTTATCTGTACAATCCGCTTTATGATTTTCAATACGGAGAACTGCTGGATAAACTGTATAAAATTTCATTACAAAAAACGATTACGGTAATAGCCGAATCCAGATGCAATTTTTTTGACCAGGCCGGCTGGCTCAAACAATACCATTTTAAAGATATTGATGTGGTCAGAAAAATAAAGTACTATCGTTCACAATCTTTCTAGTGTTTTCGCAGCAGTCCTTTTGAGCTTTTAAGAACTGCAGTATCCGCTAATGATAACAGTGAATCTCGTCTGCCTTGAAGTTCTTATTACAAATATTACCTATTTCATGCTTCATATTAGTGTGCCCGTGACATTTTAAAGATTTTATGGAAAATTAAAGAATAGGTTTACCTGAAAAAGAACATCCGTAATCGCCTTCTGGAAATTTTAGATAAAAAACACCAAAAACAAAATACGATTTAGAATTACAGTTACCCAAAAACAAACAATTAAAAACCCAAAATCATGAGCAATTTACCTTCAATTATTCTTCCGGTTCTTAGAGATATGGAAGAATCGTATTTAAAAGACCAATTGTTAAAGTTCCTGCCAAATCAGACAGAAGCCTTTTCAAAAATCGAAAAAAGCTTTGTCCAGCTTACTTCAAAAGTGCAGGATAAAGAAAGACTGCAGCGTTTTTTCCATAGCTGGAGCCAGACCAACAACAGTGCTATGACTGTTGCCGGAATCAGCAACCGTATGACGATGCTGGTTCATAAAAATCAGCCAATTGCCGACGAGAAAGCGCTTTTGCAATCGATCACAAGTCTAAACAGAATTGTAGATGAAGATCTGGCAGTAGTAGGAAGAGTGCTGCATTCACAATTGTTTTACACCATGGCTACTAATATTTGTACAGATGATGACTGGCTTTCCCGTAAATACTTAAACGAGAGTGCTTACAATTTTAAAGCCTGGAAAGATCAGAACTCACTTCGAAATAAAGACATCATGATCGCCCTGCTAACTACTTTAATTCATGAGATTTATACACATGGCGAAGTAGAATATATCCTTCCAAAATTTGAATCCTGGCTTACTAAAGATTATGGTTTTTCTGAAGAAGATCGTGACAAAACACTGGCCTGGATAAGTGTTCACTGTGGACCTACGGAAAAAAATCATTTCTTCTTTGCTGTCAGCGCTATCTTCCATTATGCCAAAGCTATGAATGTTAATCTGGAAGAATATGATCTGGAACCGATTATCAAAGACTATCTTGATAAAAAATCGGCCGTAATGGAAGATGTAATGGAAATAGAAGAAGTTAGTATATAAGTTATGTTCCTGCAGATGATTCATACAGAGCAAGAAACAGAATTGGCTGTTTCTGATACCATTATTCTCAGGCAGAATCAGCCGGAAAAACTGAAAATATGGAAAGAGTCGTTTCCGGAATATTTTCAGAAAGGAGCAGGACTGGAAGGTCATTTTTTCGCTAATTCTTCGATAGTATTGTCACCGGAATACAATAGGGAAATGGAACGTTTGTGTTCGGTTTTAAACCTTGCCTGCAAAGCCATTGTACAAAACTATTTTAACGATGACAGAATTCGAAACTATTATCAGCTCGATAATGAACTTGAAGCGTTATTGAAAAAATGCAGCCACAAAGTATATAATCAGGGTTTTTACCGCCCTGATTTTTTATATGATACCAGTAATCAGCCTAAAATATGTGAGATTGGGGCACGCTATCCTTTAAACGGCTGGATGATTAGTTATTATCTAAAACGAATCAGCCATGAAGTACAGACACTCAAAGATCATGTAGACCTTGACGAAACTGATTTAAAAAAACTGATTGACGATTTGTATTATCATTTTACCCCTGATAAAAAAGCGGCTTTTGTTCACGATGATGAAAAAGGCACAGAGATTTTTTATCTTCAGGAAGAACTGGCAAAACTCGGAGTTGAATTAATTTCAGTACGTCCGCAAGATCTGAAAATTTCAAATGATGCTGTTTGTGTAAACGAAATACCTGTTTCGCAGTTTATATTAGAAATGGACCGGGAAGAATTAAAAAAAATAGAATCGGAGGTAATGAACAAGCTCATTGAGCAAAATTCCTATTTTAATGATATCAGGACTTTAATTTTAATTCATGATAAAAGGGTCCTGGCCGTAATGTACGATTCCGAAATAATGAATGATTATATGACCGCAGAGGATTATAACTTTTTAAGAAAATACCTGATTCCGAGTTACGTTATTACCGAACCTTCCGGCTGCGATGATTTCATTTCAGGTAAACAGAATTTAATACTAAAATTAAACAGCGGAGGAAGAGGAATTGGAGCTTATGTAAAAAGTGATTGTACAGCCCGGGAATGGGAAACGATTATCAGGGAAAACTGGAGCAAATATGTAATACAGCATTTTGTGGACCAAAAAGAATTTAACGATATCGAAAACAACCGTCAGATTCATCTGGTAGGCATGCTGTTGTGCAGGGACGACAAAACATATGGTCCCGGTTTATTCAGAGGTTCAGACGAATCGGTAGTGAATGTGCATCAGGGCCGGGCTTTAATTTATCCTATAGCAGAGTAAAATCATGAAACATACCGTTGTTATTCCTCTTTACAACAAAGAGGCCTATATCTACGATACAATAAGATCACTGGCTTTTCAGGAGAAAAAGGCATTCCAGATTGTTATTGTAGATGACTGCAGTACCGATAAAAGCTTGGACTGTTTGTATCAGGCACTGTCTTTTTTTAAAACTCATTTTCTGGAGACAGCCGTTGAGGTTATCGAATTAAAGGAAAATAAAGGGCCCGGATACGCCAGAAATATCGGAATGGAAAAAGCAGCAGGAGATCTTATCAGTTTTTTGGATGCAGACGATTGTTATACTCCTGCTTGTTTAAAAGAGGCCGATTTAATTATGGAACAGGAAAATATTGACGTTCTGGTGCTTGGGGTTTTACTGGTGCCTTCCCGTTATTACCTGCCCAATATTCAGTCTTTCAAAAAAGAACTGACTCCCTTGTCAGAGGAACTTTTTTTGATACCTGATATACTGCGCAGTATCAGTTCACCGGATTTTATTATGGGAGTTGGCAGTAATGTCGTTATCAGAAAAAAACATCTGGAGAATATTCGGTATGAAACAAATGTTTCTTTAAATGAAGGAATCGATTTCTGGTATCGGGTACTGAAAAACATACCAGCTGGTTTTCGGGCGGGACTACTAAATAAAATCTGTATTGAAGTAAGAGAAGTCGAAGGCAGTTTATCAAGGATCAGCTATAACAGCTGGAAAGAACTGGATATTCCTGTGGTTATAAAACGCTATCAAAAAAGTAATAATCCCTATGATCGGTATTTGATGGGAATGCTGTCCCAGCGCTGGCTGGAACATGCCATGGAACGGCTTCCTTCATGGCAGCAAAAAGCTTTATTCCTGCTGAATCATTCCAGATGTCTGATTAAAAACAAGTATTATTTCTACAAAAGAGCCTGATTAATTTAAATAGATTTTATGAATTCAAATACCGTAAAAACCAACCATTCTGAATTGCAGGCTTATTTTGAATGGGCGAAACAGAATTCCCTGTATACAGAATTTTATAAAGGATACGATTGTGCAGCCGAAGCCCCGGTGTTGACCAAACATGAATTAATGCCAATTTTAAATACTAAGTTTCATCTTCAGGACGAAAAAACAGGAGTATATTTGGTTCGTTCGGGAGGAAGTACTCAAAAACCTTTGGTCTTTCCGGTAGATATACAGGAAAATCACAATCAGCGTTTTGCTATGGCCGAGGAACTGACTCAGAATAACTTTTTTACTTCTGCAACCATTGCTCTTAATATTTTTGGTTATTCCGATATGTACCGTACAGCGGCGATAATGGATGATATTTTAGAAAAATGCCAGGCGACCACACTAGCTCTTAGTGCTCATGCAGATTATAAAGATATGGAACAGGCAGCCCTGTATTTTAAACCGGATTTTATAATGGGCACGCCTTCCAAATTATTATGTTTTGCACAATATCTGCAGGAAAACAATCAAAAACTGCAAATACAAAATGTGCTGTATGCAGGCGAGTTTTTAAGACCTGAAATACAAAAACTTTTACAAAAAACATTGGGCTTCCAGCAGATTTATTCGATGTATGGTTCTGCCGAAACCGGAATCTGGGCCTGGTCGGATGCCTCTAAAAATCCCTCTTTATTTGCTGTAATAAAAGGAATGTTGATCGAAATAATAAATCCTGATGAAGAAGGGTATGGTACGATTGCCGTGACCAATACATTCCGAAAAAGATTTCCGGTTTTTCGATATGCTATTGGCGATTTAGGACGATGGGTTGAAGTAGAAGGAAAGCCTTTTCTGGAATTAAAATCGAGAGAAACCAAATCTTTTATACTTTGTGAACAGCATTACGATGCAGCTGAGTTTGTTTCTCTTGCAGGCGAAGCTGCCGCTGTCCAGATTCAGTTATCCAGTAAAAATTTTAAAGAAGTCGTTAAAATGCTGATCGTACAAAATATTTCGAATGACCAAAAAACAGATTTCATCCTGAAAAAGACTAAAGCGGTAAAAGAACGTCTTGGCTATAATGAAAAATTTATGGAAGTAGAAGTTTTACTGGTTACAGCAGCCGATCTTTATACAGATCCCAATACCACCAAAACACCTCAGTTATTAGATTTAAGGTAATGACTTCCTGTGAAAAAATAAAGATAAAGTTGTATAATCTTTACACTTTTGACATTTCTGCTGAAGTAAAAATCGTAAAAGGCATTAACGAATTATAAAGTTATGTTAATTCAAAGTGTGAAATTTTTGATTAAATAATCAGAAAGATATTTTTGTAAAAATCACATTTTATGGAATTATACTACACATTTTCGGTGCTGATTGTACTAGCATCTTTCTTCGCCTATTTAAACTTAAGATTTTTAAAACTTCCGGGAACCATCGGAATCATGATTATTGCGATGTTGGTTTCAGTGGGAATTCGTCTTTTGGGAGACTCTTATTTTCCTTCAACCACAAAACACTTTTTTGATTTAATAAAACAATTTGATTTCAACGAAATCCTGATGGGAGCCATGTTGAACTTTCTCTTATTTGCAGGAGCTTTACACGTAAACATGTTCGATCTTAAAGAACAAAAAGTGCCCATTATGATTTATTCGACAGTTAGTGTCGTTTTATCAGCTTTAATTATTTCGATTCTGCTTTATTACATCGCACCGCTTTTAGGAATCAATATCCCTTATGTATTTTGTTTAGTTTTTGGGACTTTAATTTCACCAACCGATCCCATCGTGGTTTTGGGAGTTTTGAAAGAAGCTAAAGTCCCAAAGAGAATCGAAACCAAAATTGTTGGTGAATCATTATTTAATGACGGAGTTGCAGTAGTAATGTTTGCCGTAGTTCTAAAAATGGCAACCGATCCAACATTTGAAGCAACTTTTGGTTCAATATCCTGGTTGTTTATTAAGGAAGGAATTGGCGGACTTTTATTAGGAGCCGTTTTCGGATTTACCGCTTCGAAGGTCATGAAGAAAATTGATGATTATAAAGTTTCGGTCTTAATTACACTTTCTATTGTAACAGGGGGATTTTTAGTGGCTCAGGCGTTACATGTTTCCAGTCCGCTTGCCATGGTTGTTGCCGGATTAATTATTGGAAATTATGGTAAAAAAGTAGCCATGAGTGAAGTGACCAAAGATTATCTAGGTAAATTCTGGGAACTTATCGATGAGATTTTAAATGCTGTTTTGTTCTTATTCATCGGTTTCGAATTATTATTGCTTCCAGATTTGAACAAACAATTGCTGACAGGTTTTGTAGCGATTTTTATTGTCCTTTTTTCAAGATTAACATCAATAGTTTTACCGTGGAAATTCTTCGATATCTTCAAGTTTTTCGGAATCAAATCGGCTTACAATAAAGGTTCATTGATGGTTTTAGTTTGGGGCGGAATTCGTGGCGGAGTTTCTATTGCGTTAGTACTTTCTATGCCGGAAAGCGAATACAAAAACCTGCTGTTAGAAGTAACTTACATTGTTGTTTTATTCTCTATTGTAGTGCAAGGCTTGACGGTTGGGAAATTGGCTAACAGAGTTTTGGAGAAAGAATAAAGAGAATAGAGAATAGAAAAAAGATTTTGTTTTTAAGACTTCAAATTATCAAATTAAAAATGGGCTGACTCACTTTTTGAGACAGCCCATTTTTATTAGAATGCTCCAGCGGAGTATAATATTTATAGCAAATTCAGTTTTCAAGTATCAAAAAGCTCCAGCGGAGCGAAATGTTTTTTCAATAATTTTTATCGTTTATCTTCTTTGGAAAAATTTGAAGGGCCATTTATGTCGATTTGAGTTCCTAAAAAACGAGGTTCCCTGTTTCTTAAAACATCAAAAAAAGCTTTAAAGACAGAACCATATTCTCTAAAACAAACATAATTGTATCCTAAATATTCTCCATTATTAGCAGAATAACCAGAAGATTTAATTCCGAGTTCCTGGCCAATATAAATGGCCCGGTTTAAATGATATTTTTGAGATATTAAAGTAGCCCTTTTGATATTGAAAATATGTTTGGCGCGATACATTGTTGAGTAAGTATCAAAACCGGCATAATCAATAAATATTTTGGTTGTGTCAACACCATGATTATAACAATAGTTTTTCATCACCGTTAATTCATCATATTCATCACGACCATTATCTCCAGAAAGCAGAATTTTATTGATTCGTTTTGCTTTCCAAAGCATAATTCCCGCATCTAGACGATCTTTTAAATATTTGCTTGGCTGGTTTCCGTTAATGCCCGCACCAAAAATAATTCCAACATCGTTCTTCGGGAATTTTTTAATGGAATAATAAATCTTAGTTTTAGTGGATGATTTTACATAATAATTTACAGAAACAATCGAAACCAATCCTATAATGGCAAGATACAAGGCTATTTTGAAATATTTTTTCAATTTTGATTTATACATTAGTCTTTAATATCAACTGCGTTTATAGTTTGAATTTTCCCATCAGCATAAACTACAATCTTCCCATTGATTTTCTTTTTGTTTTCAATCATTTTTTTTGAAGATACTTTTAGACCTTCAACAATTTTATGCTGTAATTCTTTGACCTTATCTTTTGTCATATCTTAAATTATTTATTTCATTGAATAAGCTTTCATCTATAATTTGAATCTTTTCGTTAATTTCTTTTTCAGCGATAAGTATTGGTAATTTATTTGAATTATCAAATAACATTACATTGTCACAATTGTTCAGATAGATATCAAAGAAATTTTGAATTCCTCGGATGTATCTTCGCTCAATAACATCTTCAGGGATATTATGACCTCCTTCACTTACTCTGACTTTCACTCTTTGCTTTGCTAATTCAACAGAGTTTAACCAAAAGAAAATTAGGGTTACAAAATAACCTTCATTTCTAGCTTTTTTTATAATTGAAAGATAACTTTTTGCAGATAGAGTGGTTTCAAAAGCAAAATCTACTTCTTTTTGAAGTAGCTCATCAATTCGGTTTAGCATTATTCTTCCAGCTTCAAAGCTTACTTTTTCTGGCTGAAAAGGAGATAAGCCTTTGGCGATTTCATCAGCATTTACGAATTCTTTACAATCTAATATTTCAGGCAGAATTGTATATGAAGCTGTTGTTTTTCCAGCTCCATTACAACCTGCAATAATATATAGATTTTTCTCTTTCAATAGTTTAAATAATAAACAAATATATAAATATTAAAGTAATCCTGCTCTCTTCAACAAAGCTTCCGGTTTAGGTTCTTGACCTCTAAACCGTTTGTATAAAGTCATCGGATGTTCCGTTCCTCCTTTTGAAAGTACATTGTCTTTGAATTTCTTCGCAATTTCTTCATTAAAGATTCCATTTTCTTGGAAATATTCAAAAGCGTCTGCATCCAGAACTTCAGCCCATTTGTAGCTGTAATATCCAGAAGAATATCCGCCCTGGAAAATATGAGAGAATGCTGTACTCATTGCATTTTCTTTTACATCTGGATACAATTGTGTGTTGGCAAATTGTTCTGTTTCGAAAGCTTTTAAATCTGTGATAGAAGTTGGATCTTGTCCGTGCCAAGCCATATCTAAAAGTCCAAAACTTAATTGGCGTAAAGTTGCCAAACCTTCTTGAAAACTCGCACTTTCTTTAATTTTCTGAACATACTCAATCGGAATGATTTCTCCCGTTTCGTAGTGATTTGCAAATAAAGCCAAAGCTTCTGGTTCGTAACACCAGTTTTCCATAATCTGACTTGGTAATTCTACGAAATCCCAATAAACCGAAGTTCCAGATAAACTTGGATAAACCGTATCAGCCAGCATTCCGTGTAATCCGTGACCGAATTCGTGGAATAAAGTAGTCACTTCATTAAAAGTCAATAATGAAGGTTTTGTTTCAGTTGGTTTTGTAAAATTACAAACGTTCGAAATATGTGGTCTTTCGTTTATGCCGTCTTTTACATATTGCGATTTGAATGAAGTCATCCATGCACCGTTTCTTTTTCCTTTTCTTGGGAAGAAATCAGCGTAGAAAATCGAAACTAAATTGTTTTCAGTATCTCTTACTTCATAAGTCGTAACTTCTTCGTGGTATTTATCGATATCAAAAACTTCGGTAAAAGTTAAACCGTATAATTTTTTGGCAACGGTAAAAGCACCATCTAAAACTTTTTCTAATTGAAAGTAAGGTTTCAGTTTTTCATCATCTAAATTAAAAAGCTGTTGTTTTAATTTTTCAGAATAATAAGCGCCGTCCCATTTTTCTAATTGTTCAATTCCGTCCAATTCTTTTGCGAAAGCAGTCAATTCAGCAAATTCTTTTTGCGCCGCAGGTTTTGCTTTAGCTAATAAATCATTCAAAAAAGAGAATACTTTCTCTGGACTTTCGGCCATTCTTTCTTCTAGAACAAAATGAGCGTGTGTTTTGTAACCTAACAAATTAGCTCTTTCATGACGAAGTTTGGCAATTTTTAGAACATTTTCTTCATTGTTGAATTCGTTTTTTTGGAAACCTTTTGCACCAAAAGCGATTGCCATTTTTTTACGCAGTTCGCGATTGTCAGCATAAGTCAAAAACGGAATATAACTTGGATGATCTAAAGTAAAAATCCAACCTTCTTTTTCCTGATTTTTTGCTAATAATCTTGCAGCTTCGATCGTTCCTTCTGGTAAGCCAGATAAATCTTTCTCATCAGTTAAATGCAGTTCGAAGTTGTTGGTTTCTGTCAAAACATTTTCGCCAAACTGCAAACTCAATTTCGATAATTCTTTGTCGATTTCTCTTAATTGATTTTTCTTTTCTTCTGGAAGATTGGCTCCGTTTCTTGAAAAGCTTTTGTATTTTTTATCTAATAAAGTCGTTTGTTCTGGGTTGAGGTTCAAACTTTCTTTTTGGTCATAAACCGCTTTTACTTTCGCAAACAAATCCGCATTCAAACGAATGTCGTTTCCGAATTCTGAAAGCCAAGGCGAAACTTCCTGAGCAATTTTCTGCATTTCGTCATTCGTTTCAGCCGAATTCAAATTGAAGAAAACACTCGAAAGACGATCTAAGATATCGCCCGAATAATCCATCGCTACAATGGTATTTTCAAAAGTTGGTGCTTCGGGATTATTTACAATCGCATCAATTTCGGCTTTCGCCAAAGCAATTCCTTCCTGAAAAGCAGGAACGTAATCTTCGATTTTTATCTGCGAAAAAGGTGCTGTGTTATGTTTGGTGTTGAAATATTGTGTTAATACGCTCATATTATTTATGCTGTTTAAAAATATAAAATTAGGAAATCATAATTTGAATTTCTTCGTATCCTGAAAAGTATTCCAAAAACGAAGCAATTCTAAATTAGTGTTTTCGATACGGTAATAAAGTGAAATGTGTTTTGTAATGACAATTTTGTAAACATTTTTATAATTTGTTTTGAGAAATAAAAACATTGTCATTTTTTAAAAGTGCAATTGTGGTATTTACTTTTTCAATGAAATTTTGAGCAGCTTTCTCAGACCATTCAGCTTCCAAATAATCGATGTTGTTCGAAAAGTCTTGTTTAGCTTGTGGAGCCCAAATTACATTCATTATTTAAAGTATTTTGAATAACGATTTTTGCTTTCTTCCATAACAACATCATGTGAAATTCCTTCATTATTGTCTAAAGAATAAATAGCCTCATCTATTTTGCTTTTTTGTTCTTCTGAAAGAATTTCTTTAGATTGAATGAACTCGACAATTTCCTGAATTAGATCAGGATTTTCAATGTCTAAAACTATTTTAGCGAGCTCTATTTTAGAAGTTTGAATGTTCATTTTGCTTTTTTCTCAAAGTTAAGTTTTTCTTTTAGAAATTTTTATAAGGATTAGTTAATTCTTGGAGTGGCTGATTTCGCAAAGATTCACCAAGAAAAAAACACAGAGATTCACAAAATTTTGTGTTTCTCTGTGTCTTCTTTGAGTATCTCTGTGAAATTACTTTTTTAAACCGTCAGCAGCTTTATTAACCGCTGCCTTCAATTCTTCTTTATAAGAAATAATAGTATCTAAAACTTTTTTGTCGTGGCTTCCGATGATTTGTGCCGCTAAGATTCCGGCATTTTTTGCTCCGTTTAAGGCTACCGTTGCTACAGGAACGCCACCCGGCATTTGTAAAATTGATAATACAGAATCCCAGCCATCGATAGAATTGCTTGATTTTACCGGAACTCCAATTACTGGTAGCGGAGACATTGAAGCAACCATTCCTGGTAAATGTGCCGCACCGCCCGCACCGGCAATAATTACCGAAATTCCGCGATTGTGTGCATTTTTGCTGAAATCGAATAATTTCTCCGGCGTTCTGTGTGCCGAAACGATATCTACTTCAACTTCTATATTAAATTGTTTTAATATGTCGATTGCATCCTGCATAACTGGCATGTCGGAGATGCTTCCCATTATTATAGCTACTTTGCTCATGAGTTTTTTTGTTTGTTTTGTTTCAGGTTTAAAGTTTCAAGTTTTTGTTGAGACTGAAAACCGTTTATTTTGTTTTAAGTTGTGAACTGTTACTGAAAACTGCGACTGAATACTAAAATTTACTGACCACTGATCACTCTAATAGTGTTCTTCACTTCCTGTGCAATTCTTCTCGCCTCAGCCATATCTTCATTTACGATCGTAACGTGACCCATTTTTCTGAAAGGACGCGTTTGTTTTTTTCCGTAAATATGTGGGGTAACGCCATTCCATCCTAAAATCGTTTCGATGTTTTCATAAACTACATTTCCGGAATGACCTTCGGCACCAACTAAATTGACCATAATTCCGGCCACTTTGCTATCTGTGTTTCCTAACGGAAGATCTAAAATGGCACGTAAATGGTTTTCGAATTGTGAAGTATAACTTGCTTCGATAGAATAATGTCCAGAATTGTGTGGGCGAGGTGCAACTTCGTTTACCAAAATTTCGTCGTCCTGAGTCTGGAACATTTCAACTGCTAAAAGTCCAACGTGATTGAAGTTTTCTGAAACCTGCAAAGCAATCGCTCTGGCTTTTTCGGCTACTTTATCGTCGATTCTTGCCGGGCAGATTACGTATTCAACCTGGTTTGCTTCCGGATGAAATTCCATTTCTACAACCGGATAGGTTTTAATTTCTCCTGATGGATTTCTTACTACAATTACCGCCAATTCATTTTTGAACGGAACCATAGTTTCGGCAATGCATTCTACGTTTGGTAAATCATCCATGTCAGAAATCTGGCGAATTACTTTTACGCCGTTTCCGTCGTAACCAAACTCGGTGCATTTCCAGACGAATGGTAATTTTAGATCGTTGATTTTAGATTTTAGATTTTCTAAATTTTCAAATCTTTCGAATGGTGCAGTTGGGATATTGTTTTTAGCGTAAAATTCTTTTTGAACGCCTTTATTCTGAATTCCTTTTAAGGTTTTTGGAGAAGGATATATTTTTAAACCTTCGTTTTCCAGTTGCGTTAAAGCTTCAAGGTTTACCAATTCGATTTCGAAGGTCAAAACATCGACTTGTTTTCCGAAGTTGTAAACGGTATCATAATCCATTAAATCGCCTTGAAAAAACTTGTTGCAGGCAATTTTACTCGGCGCTTCGTCGCTTGGATCCAGAACGTAAGTTTGTATGTCAAATTTTCGGGTGTCGAACAAAAGCATTTTGCCTAATTGTCCGCCGCCTAATATTCCTAATTTAAAATCAGAAGAAAAATAATTCATTTTGAGTTGTGTTTTTGCAAAGATACTTTTTAATCTTTTTTTAGCCAAAATTTAGTTTTTATAGCCACGAATTCACGAATTTTAAATTTATAGAAATCAATTTTTGGCTTAAAATATTTTGCCACAGATTTCACAGATTTCCACAGATTATTTTTTGAAGTAATTAAAAAATCATTTTAATCCTTTTAATCTGTGGCGAAAAAATAATTCGTGAATTCGTGGCTAACAAAAAAGCTATTTTATTTTCTTCAAAACTTCTTTGGCGACGGCTTTGTAAGCGGGTGAATGGTCTCCGAAATCTTTATCAATAATTACTTTTAGTTCGGGATGTATCCAATCGTAATAGTTTCCTAGAACATATAAGGTTCTGATGGAATAAGCTTTTGTGGCGACTTTGGTATCGTTAATCAGCCAGTCGAAAGATGCTTCTATACAGTCTTGTAGATTTTCTTCAGAAAGCTGAATCCCGTTTTCGTTTTTCTTGTAATGTGATTTTACTAAAAGCTGAACCACTTTTGCAATCGGACGCATAGAACTTTCGTCTTTTAAAACTTTCAGATTCGAACAGAAAAAATCAAGATGAGGCTGGAGCCAGTGCAATTCTTCGTACGAAACAAATTCTAAAATCCAACAGGCTTTATGATTGTTTTTGTCTTCGGGCGAAAAGCAAATCGATACCAATTCACTAAAAAGTGAAGGGTTTTCTAAAACGTCCTGTGCCGTTTTGAGACGATTTTCTCTATAAGCATTGACATAATCCAGTTTCTTTTGCAGTTCAGACAACATTCATTTAAGTATTAAAAAGCTATGCTAAAATACATAATTTAATGCGATAATTCCGTAGTAGTTTATAGGTAAGCCTGGATAATAAAATCTTGGTTGAGCATTCCCAACGGCGGTGGCATTGGTCAAAATCATGGAAGCGTATTTTTCGTTCATGACATTATTGATTCCTGCGTCAAAGTGAGCTTTTAAACCCGATAGAATTTCAAATTGATAACCGGCTTTTAAATTCAGAAGTGAATAAGAATCGGAATAATCGGCATTAGAATCGTTCATTGGGATTTTATCGGTAAACTGGAAATCGGCAGAAAAGTAAAATCCGGAATTCAGGTTTAAAGTAAAACCAGCGCTTGCGGTATTGGCTGGAACTCCTGTTAATTTGTTTCCAGAATAATCATTTCCGTTATCGACAAATTCTTTGAATTCATAATTTCCGATAGAAGTTCCGACATAAGAGTTTAAAGTAAAAATTCGATTAATCGGCCAATTATGATTTAAGGAAATCTCAATTCCTTCATGAAAAGTTTTGCCGGCATTGACGCCTTCGTATTGATCGTCTCCGATTCTTTTGGCAACCAATAAATCTTTAATTTCCATTCGGTAAATAGCAATTTGGGTATAGAGTTTTTTATTGAAAAAATGCAGTTTTCCGCCCAATTCAAAATTATAACCTGTTTCGGGTTTAATGTCAGAATTGATGTTTCCTGTTGCCGTTAAAGTTTCTTCGGTTGCAGGAAGAGAAAATCCACGGCTTAGAGAAAAGTAAAAGGTTCGAACTTCATTCGGCTTAAATAAAAAAGAAAGCTGTGGCGAAAAAATCCCGTCATAACTATATTTTTCCTTCGGATTATTCGCATAAGCAGGAAAATCATTCTGCAATTCAAATTTGGTTTTGTTGTAATTCAAACCCGCCTGAATCTCAAAATGTTCCGAAAGCAAAGTTCTGACTTGCGAAAAAATATTGTAAAAATCTCTTTTTTGATTGGTTGCTGTAAGTTGATTTCCTTGTAAACTTCCGTTCCCATTATTCTGCAGATATAAATTCTGAAAAGTATTTCCGCTGTAATTATCTCTGAAATATTCCAGTCCGGCAATAAATTGATTTTTGATTTTTCCGATATTAAAATCTCCTGAAAACTGTGTTCTCACACCTGAGGCAAAAGTATATTGACGAAAAATATCAAAAGGACGCGGTTCGTTGCTGTCTTTATAATTGATAAAAACAGAAGTCGAATTTTGAAGATGATCGTTTAATTTAAAATCATAAGCCAATCCTGCCAAAGTCGATTTGTATTCTTTAAAACCTTTTGAAGCCACCCAAGTCGGCGCGCCCGCTTGTGGATTATTTTCGAAAGTGTTTTTGTTGATTGAACTTGGAATGTATGCTTTTAAATAAGTGTAATTAGAAAAGTACGTCAGCTTGCTGTTTTTCTTTCGGAACAATTCTCCGCCGAGCGTAATTCCTTCCCGATCGTAAGCGCTGTTTTCGCGCCAGCCGTCGGTTTTTAAATTGTGATAACTCAGATTTAAAGAAGCGCTTTTTTCATTCCAATTAAAACCAACTCTGTTTTTCAATAATCCAAAAGAGCCAAAAACAGAACTGATTTCAGTCTGATACTTGGATTTATTAAATGTTTCAGGAGAAATCAAAATTGCTCCACCCAAACCAGCACCGTAAATACTTGAAAGCGGACCTTTGATTACTTCAACTTGATTGATGTTTTGAAGATCAATATCGTCAATTACGGTTTCGCTGTTTCCAGAAGTCAGCGGGATATTTCCATAAAAAGCTCTGATTTTATTAGTTCCATACGGAGTTCTGGCGCCAATTCCGCGAATCGAAATTCGGGTTGTCGTAATATTCGACGATTGCATAAAAACACCTGGAATTGTATTAATGACATTACTTATGTCTGTGGTATTATTTCGAAGTAATTCTTTTTCAGATAAAACGCCAATCGAAGCAGGACTATTTTGTAAATCCCGATTAATATAAAGCGGACTTATTAAAACTTCGTTTAATCTTTGAGTTTTGGTAGAATCAATATTTTGGACTTCTTTTTCTTGTGCAGTTAAGTTTTGTAAAATCGAAAACACAATAATTAGAAAGCCGTATTTTTTTAAAAACATATATTTTATGTGTCAATTCCTGGGATTTGGAATTTTATCTGAACAGATTAATATTGGGATTTATTTTTAACACATAGAAACATAGTCATTGATTGAGGCAAAAAAGGCGTTTTACTTATCAAAAGCCACATAGAAAAGCTATGTGTGAAAACGAGTTTTCTTAGTAACATCTTTTTAAAACAAAAATCTATGTCTCTATGTGTTTAAAAACTTTTATAGCTTCGTTCCAGTATCTAAGAGAATTGGAATTTGGAATTTAAAAATTTGGAATTTTATTTAGCAGTAACTTTCCAAATAGTATTTCCGCTGTCATCATTTACCAAAAGCGATCCATCATTCATAACAGTAACCGCAACCGGACGTCCATAAACTTCCGCTTTATCATTGTCAGAAATAAAACCAGTTAAAAAATCTTCTGGTTTACCCGAAGGTTTTCCATCTTTAAAAGGAACAAATAAAACTTTGTAACCTGAAATTACAGATCGGTTCCAGGAACCATGTTGACCTACGAAAGCGCCATTTTTGTATTTTGCTGGAAAAGCATCTTTAGTGTAAAAAGCCAATCCCAAAGAAGCAGTGTGAGCGCCAACCGGAACATCGGGAACAATAGCTCTTTCTATCAAATCTTTTCGTTCGCCTTTTCCTTTCCATCTTGGGTCAGGAATACTTCCAAAATACGAATAAGGCCATCCATAAAACCCGCCTCTTTTTACACTCGTAATATAATCCGGAACCAAATCATCGCCTAGTTCATCTCTTTCGTTTACCGCTGTCCAAAGTTCTTTTTTGTCGGCAGGATTCCAATCCATTCCCATAGGATTTCTAAGTCCTTCAGCATAAATTTTTTCACCGGTTCCGTCAGGGTTGATTTCTAAAATTGCAGCACGGCGAATTTCTTTATCCATTCCGTTTTCTCCAACATTGCTTCCTGAACCAACACCAATATAAATTTTTGTTCCTTCAGGATTGGCAAGTAAACTTCTTGTCCAGTGATTGTTATATCCGCCCGCAGGAAGTTCTATGATTTTAGTTCCCTGAGTTTCTAATTTTAAAGGAGCATTTTTATAAGGATAACGGTAAAGTCCGTCGGTATTGGCAATATAAAAAAAGTCTTTAAGAATGAGCATTCCCAAAGGTCTGTTTAAACCAGAAATAAAAACTTCTCGGGTTTCATATTCTCCGTCTTTATCCTTGTCACGCAAAACTATAATTTGGTTTTTGCTTGTTCTGGTACCGCTTTCCACAACAAAAATATCATTGTTTGGTCCTATATAAGACCAACGTGGATTACTAAATCCGTCAGCAAATTTGGTTACCGTAAAACCTTCCGGTGCTTTTGGTGTTTTGCCTTCCGGCCAGCCTATGACTTTACTGTTCTTTGTTTTTGATTCGGTTGCATAGGGAGGAGGAAGCGTAATGTCTCCAATAGCCGTTTTTACAATATTTCCCGGTTGTTTGGCAAGTGCTTCTTTTTCTTCTTTTTTTACTTGTCCGTTGCAGGAAGTCATTAAAGCTAATAACGGAATTGAGAACAGGAGTAACGATTTTTTCATTGGTTTTTTGGAGTTAAATAATTATATCATAACAATTTACTGAAATTTAAAATAGACTAAAAGACTGGTTTGTAAATATTAACTGATATTTAACATTCGTAAAAAATAATGGGGGTACAGTCTATTTTGATATAAGCTGTTAAGTTCTAATTCTGTATCTTTGTCCATTATTTTAAAAAGAAAAATAATGATACAACTTCACGATAAACAATTTGTTCCGTTTATTTCGGCTAAAGAAATTGATTTTGCTTTAACCAAATTAGTGGCTCAGGTGGAAGACGATTTTGGAGATGATACACCAATTTTTATTGGAGTTTTAAATGGTGCCTTTATGGTCGTATCAGATTTTCTAAAAAAATATAAAAAACCATGCGAAGTTTCATTTATCAAAATGGCATCGTATGAAGGAACTGAAACAACAAATTCGGTTAAAGAATTAATCGGAATCAATCAGGATTTGTCTGGAAGAACCGTAATTATCATCGAAGATATTATCGATACCGGAAACACAATCGAAGAATTGAAGCATTTGTTTAAAGCGCAAAATGTAAAGCATTTTAAAATTGCAACATTGTTCTTTAAACCGGAAGCATATAAAAAAGACATCAAAATAGATTACATCGGAATTCGTATTCCAAATAAATTTATTGTGGGTTACGGTTTAGACTACGATGGTTTAGGACGAAACTTGACCGAAGTTTACAAATTAGCAGAATAACAAAACACAACTAAATATTCATTTTAAAACTTCTGAAAGACAGAAGTAACAACACTCATTTCAATTATGATTAACATCGTTTTATTTGGAAAGCCTGGTGCAGGAAAAGGAACTCAGGCAGAATTTTTAAAAGAAAAATACAATTTAACACACCTTTCAACAGGAGATATTTTTCGTTTCAATTTAAAAAATGATACTGAACTAGGAAAACAAGCAAGAGTTTTTATGGACAATGGAGAATTAGTTCCATGTGAAGTAACAACTGCAATGTTAATCGATGAGGTAAAAAAACACCCTGATACAGCAGGATTTTTGTTCGACGGTTACCCAAGAACAATCAATCAGGCAGAAGCTTTAGATAAATTTTTGCCAACAATTGGTTCCAGCGTAACAGCAACAATCGCTTTAGAAGCTGATGACGAAATTTTAGTAGCACGTCTATTAGAAAGAGGAAAAACAAGCGGAAGAGCAGATGACCAGGACGAAGAAAAAATTCGTGTGAGATATCAGGAATACAATGAAAAAACAGCTCCGTTAATCGATTACTATAAAGCACAGAATAAATTTCACGCTGTAAACGGTATCGGAGAAATAAAAGATATTACAGAGCGCTTAACGTCAGTTATAGATAATTTGTAGAAGCTTTTTCCAGCTGTACGTTACTAGTCCTCGCTAAAAAAACTATTTTTCCAAACCATAAAACGAGCTTCCTCCGGTCGCTGTTTTCTGGCAGGAAAAATTAGTTTTTTTAGCTCCGGGCTCTTCACTTCCATCTGGGCTATTTAGATTACGATTACGAATTACAATAACGAGACTATTTTATAACGAATCCCCTATCAATTGGAAATACTAATTATATTTTTTCTAATTCTACTAAACGGAGTTTTCTCCATGTCTGAAATCGCTTTGATTTCGGCCCGAAAGAACAGGCTTGAAACATCAGCGAAAAAAGGAAACAAAAGTGCCAAAACGGCACTCGATTTAGCCAACTCTCCAAACAAATTTTTATCTACCGTTCAAATCGGAATTACCTTAATTGGGATTTTGACCGGTATTTATTCCGGAGATAAAATCACTGCCGATGTTGAGGTTTTTGTGTCAGGCTTTGCAGTTTTAAAACCTTACGCACATTCCATCGCAGTTGGAATTGTGGTTGTCATTTTAACATTCTTCTCATTGGTTTTAGGAGAATTGCTTCCAAAACGTATTGGATTAAATTATCCGGAAGCTATTGCTAAAATGGTAGCCATGCCAATGAAAGTCATTTCGATTATTACCGCGCCTTTTATCTGGCTGTTAACTTCTTCAACAGATTTCCTGCTGAATGTTTTACAGATCAAACCAACCGCTGACGGAAAAGTGACCGAAGAAGAAATTAAAGCCATCATTAAAGAAGGAACCGAAGTTGGAGAAGTTCAGGAAATTGAGCAAGATATTGTGGAGCGTGTTTTCCATATTGGAGATAGAAAAGTTAATTCTTTAATGACGCACCGCAAGTCGGTTGATATGCTGCCATTAAAAGCGGACAAAGAGAAGATTAAGGAACTGGTAGTTCAGGATCTTCATGCAGTTTATCCTGTTTATAATGATAATTATGATGATATTGTTGGTGTAGTAACGCTTAAAAATATCTTCGCAAATATTGAGAAAGATAATTTTGATTTAGCCGCTATTATGTCTGAAGCGCCTTATTTGATGGAACAAACGACGGCGTATAAGGCTTTAGAAAATTTCAAAAAGACAGGTGTTCATTATGCTCTGGTTTCAGATGAATATGGTGTTTTTCAGGGTTTGATTACTTTAAATGACATTTTAGAAGCTTTAGTTGGAGATGCTGCAGAATTTTACAAAGATGAATTCCAGCTTATAGAAAGAGAAGATGGTTCGTGGCTGGTAGACGGACATTATTCGTTACACGATTTCTTAACGTATTTCGAGTTAGACGAATTAACCAACGATTACGAAGTAAACACCGTTAGCGGAATGATCATGACGGAGCTTTCTCATATTCCAAAAGAAGGAGAAAAATTAGTCTGGCAGAAATTCGTCCTTGAAGTAATTGACATGGACGGAGTTAAGATTGATAAAGTGCTTGTAAGAGCGCTTAAAGAGTAAAGAGAATTTTGTTTCAAGTTTCAGGTTTCAAGTTTCAAGTTGCGTAACGCATAACCTGAAATCTGAAACTTGAAACCTGAAACTTTTACATAAACAAAAACAATGACAGAAGGAAATTTTGTAGATTACGTTAAGATATATGTTTCTTCCGGAAAAGGAGGGAAAGGATCTACGCATTTACATAGAGAGAAATTTATTGAAAAAGGTGGTCCCGACGGAGGAGATGGAGGTCGAGGCGGACATGTGTATTTAGTTGGGAATAAAGGACTCTGGACATTATTTCATTTAAAATTTGCACGTCACGTTAAAGCGGGGCACGGTGGAGACGGAGGTTCTGACCGAAGTACAGGTGCAGACGGAGAAGACAAGATCATCGAAGTGCCGCTGGGAACTGTTGTAAAAGACAAAGAAACCGGTGAAACACTTTTTGAAATTACGGAAGACGGCGAAAAAAAGATTCTTGCAAAAGGAGGAAAGGGAGGTTTAGGAAACTGGCATTTTAGAAGTTCAACCAACCAAACGCCTCGTTATGCACAGCCAGGTTTACTGGGAATCGAAATGGATGTGATTTTAGAATTGAAAGTTTTGGCAGATGTTGGTTTAGTTGGTTTCCCAAATGCAGGAAAATCTACTTTATTATCTGTTTTAACTTCAGCAAAACCAAAAATTGCCGATTATCCTTTTACGACTTTAAAACCAAATTTAGGAATCGTAGCCTACAGAGATTTTCAATCTTTTGTAATTGCTGATATTCCCGGAATTATTGAAGGCGCTGCAGAAGGAAAAGGTTTAGGACATTATTTCCTGCGTCATATTGAACGTAACTCAACGCTGCTGTTTTTAGTTCCGGTTGATGCACCGGATATTAGAGCAGAATATGACATTTTGGTTAACGAATTAACAAAATACAATCCTGAAATGCTGGACAAAGAACGTCTGGTAGTGATTTCGAAATGCGATATGCTGGATGACGAACTTAAAGCAGAATTGAAAGCAGAATTAGATGTGACTTTCAAAGAGGTTCCTTATATGTTTATTTCGTCTGTGGCGCAACAAGGTTTGACCGATTTGAAAGACAGGCTTTGGAAAATGCTTAACGAGTAAATTAGATTTTTATACAATTTTAAAAAAGGATATTCTGGAAAACAGAATATCCTTTTTTGCATGTGATACATAATGACAGTAAGAACGCGTATGAAACGGATTTACTTCGTAAAGTCGTGGATAAACACGGATTAAAAAAAATCTGTTCAAATCGGCGTCTTCGCGATAGCGAATCTGTTTCATTTGTGTCCTGCTTTTGTGTTAAATTCTTAGTAAAAGACTAAAAAAGCGAAAACATATGCAATTTTAGATTTGTTTGGAGTGGAATAATTATAAATATGCGCTATATTCGCATCACTTAAACAAAATAACATGAAAAAAGTAATTTTATTCTTGACCATGTGCCTTATGACTTTCCCTATGAGAGCCGATGAAGGAATGTGGTTTTTGATGTTTATCGAAAGATTGAACCATAGAGATATGGAAAAAATGGGCTTGCAATTGACAGCCGAAGAAATTTACAGTATCAACAATCACAGTTTAAAAGATGCGATTGTACAATTCAATGGCGGATGTACTGCTGAAATCGTTTCCAATACTGGTTTGGTATTGACCAATCACCACTGTGGATACGGTGCGATTGCAGAACTTTCAACTGCAGAACAGAATCATTTAAAAGATGGTTTTTGGGCCAAAAGCCGTTCTGAAGAATTGAAACCAAAGTCTTTGTTTGTTCGTTTCTTCGTTCGTATGGATGATGTTTCCAAAAGAATCTTATCTAAAGTAAACGATCAAATGACGGAGACGGAAAGAAACAAAGCGATTCAGCAGGAAATCAGTCTGATCGAAAAAGAAAACAGCGAAAACGGAAAGTATACGGTTTCTGTTCGTCCTTTCTTTCAGGGAAATGAATATTACTATTTTGTTTACCAGGATTACACAGACGTTCGTCTAGTGGGAACACCACCAGAAAGCGTTGGTAAATTTGGCGGCGATACAGACAACTGGGAATGGCCTCGTCAAACGGGAGATTTCTCTATGTTTAGAGTGTATGCAGATAAAGACGGAAATCCTGCGGCTTACTCAAAAGACAATGTGCCTTTAAAACCAAAACATTATTTACCAGTTAGTTTAAAAGGTGTAAAAGAAAATGATTTTGCCATGATCTTAGGTTATCCAGGAAGAACAAACCGCTGGATGCCAGCCGGAGGAATCGAGCAAAACATTAAATATGCTTATCCTGCCTGGGTTGAAGGTGCAAAAACCGGAATGGATGTAATGAAAAAGTATATGGATAAAGATGCCACTGTTCGTTTACAGTACGCTTCTAAATATGCTTCGACTGCAAACTACTGGAAAAACCGTCAGGGTATGATCGATGCTTTAACAAAAGCAGGAACGGTTGATACTAAGGCGGAACAAGAAGATAAATTTTATGAATGGGCAAGCAAACCTGCTAATAAAGAAAAGTACGAGAATGTAATTCCGACGATCAACGATTACTACAGAGAAACAAACTTAAAAGCACGTCACGATAATTATTTGACGCAGCTTTTGCGTACTTCCAGCTATGCTACAGGTCCTGCTAATTTAGGAAATGCATTAATTGCTTACTACAAAGAAAATGATGCGAAGAAAGCAGAAATGCTTCCTAAAATAAATGCTATGATTGAAAGTATTTATGGAGACTTTTATGCTCCGTTAGAAAAAGATATTTTAACGGCACAATTGAATTTATACGCTTCTAAAGCTGATGAGTACGGACTTGCTCCGGAAGTAGCAAAAATGAAGAAAGTCAATAATGGTGACTTTACTGCCGATGTTGCCAAAGCAGCAGAACAGAGTTATTTTACTACAAAAGAAAAAATACAAGCCTTTATGGCAGATCCGAAACCAGTGGCACTTACATACGATCCGCTGTATATTATTTCTAATGATTTGTTGACGAAGTACCGTTCTAAAACTGACGATCAGGCAAAAGCGGATGATGGATTTGCAACGGCTTTCCGTAAATTGGTTGAAGGTTTAAGAGAATCTAAATTAAATGCGATTAAATATCCGGATGCAAACTCTACTTTGAGACTGACTTACGGAAAAGTTCGTGCTTTACCTGCAGATCCTCGTAATGATGCAAAAATCAACAACTATACTACAATGGAAAGTATGGTGAAAAAATACAAAGCAGGAGATCAGGAATTTGACTTGCCAGCTCGTCTTTTAGAATTAAACAAGAAAAAAGATTTTGGACAATATGCTGATAAAGCAGGATATATGCCAGTAAACTTCTTGACAGATAACGATATTACTGGAGGTAATTCTGGTTCACCGGTTCTTAACGGAAAAGGAGAATTAATCGGAATTGCTTTTGACGGAAACATCGAAGCAATGGCTGGTGACGTTATTTTTGATTCTAATTTACAAAGAACAATCAACGTAGATATCCGCTATGTACTTTGGCTTATCGATAAATACGCCGGAGCGAAAAACATCATCGACGAATTGACGATTGCTAAATAATCTGATTTTAAATTCCAATTTATAATCCCAAATTCCAATTTCTCAAAAAAATGAAATTATTGGGATTATATGGTTCGATGTAAAATAAAAATTCAAAACCTAACAGAATTAAAGCTGTTAGGTTTTTTTTATCGCATTTCCTTGGAATTTGGACACGAGCGTTAGTGAACTGGCGAAGCAATTTAAAATTTGGAATTTGAGTTAATTCACTTTCACCCGAATTCCTTTTGTATGACTTGCAAATTCTGGTGCATACATACTTTGGATTGTCGTAATTCCGTTGGAGAATTCACCACTGTTATTTACCCGAATATCATATTCTAAAACATAAGTTCCTTTTTTGATTTGGTCAAAGAACAAATGTGTGGCTGCATCTTTTGTACTCATGTAATAACCTAATCCATTTTTATATTGATATTCAGAAAGGACATTGACAGGTTCAAAACAAGAAGCTCTCATATCTTTTAAATGAACATACTCGGTATCTTCTCTTGAGGTGATGATAAGTCGAACCGTAACCAAATCTCCAATTTTTAATGGATTTTTTGCTGTGATTTTTTCTAATTGATTTCCTTTGAGAGTGCTTTTCTTTAGATATAATTCTTTCGAAACGGATAAAACAGCACCTGAATTGTTTTTGATTTTGTCCAAATCTTCAAAGTATTGCCAATAAACACCACCAAAAGCTGGAACTTTAGATTTGTTTTCGATTTTGATCGAAGCCATTTCTTTTTTCACTTCCTCTGCTTTCCAGTTTAGTTTGATGTAGCCTGTTTCGGCTTCTTTTTCATTTTCGGATAATTTTTTGGTCATGATTTTTTCATCTCCCAACTTGATGACTGTATTGTCTTTTACCGAAAGCCAGTCTGTTCCCTGCATTAATAAAGCATAAATGGCTTCAGTTGTCGATTTTGTTGTGGGCCAGTTTTTGGTTTGTTTGTTTTTTAATAACCAGACTTTCATCGCATCCACCGATTTGGTGTCGTTTGTCACTTCGGCGAAAGCCTCAATCAATAAAGCCTGAGTTTCTATTGGAGCCTGATACCAATACCATCCTGATTTGTTGGCAATCCAGTACATTCCCCAGTCTTCGTTGTTTGATGAAGTTTCTTTCAGACTTTCCAGAATTGTTTTGGCTGTTGCTTTTTCTCCAAAACGGCTTAGTGTCAAGGCCGCAAGTCCTTTCTCGTAAAGAGAATAGTTTAACCAGCTTTTTTTAGCTGTTTCCAGATATAGTTTTGAGGCTTTTTTCAAAGTATCAGATAAAGGATATTTCTCTAAGTAAAAACTTCTGGTATAAAGATAATGCAGGTCAGAATAGGGAATGGACCAAATTAATTTATCGCTCTTTTTTAGATTTTTGGTGGTGCTTTTATAGTACTCTAAAAATTTAGAATCAATAAACGGAATAGCGGTAGCTGTAATCTGCTCTAATTGCGTTGTATTGTTGTTTTTTTGAAGCTTTTCCAAATGTCCGAGACCTGCCAGAATATGTCTCGTGATGTATTCATTTGCGTAGTTTCCTCCAAACCATGAAAAAGCACCAGAAGGCAGCTGTTTTTGTTTTAATTTCTGAAAAGCGGCCTGCTCAGACATTTTCATTTTTTCTAAATCGAATAAAAGCGCGAGATTTCTTTTCTTTTCGTTTTCGTTTTGCGAATCATTAAGCCATGGCGTTTCAGCCAAAATGAGTGATTTTAATTCTTCATTATCGTCCAGTTTCGAATTTGGTTTTTGATTCTTTCTCCATTCTTCAAAAATGCTGGCAATTTTCGGATTGCTTGCAATGATTTCCCTAGCCAAAGCATTGGCATAATAACGTGCAAAAGTCTGTTCAGCACATTCATGTTCATATTCCATTAAATAAGGAATTGACTGAATCGCAAGCCAGGTTGGGTTAGAAGTATATTCTAGTGTAAACTGATGATTTTTTAATGATGTAGATGTACTGTTTTTTAAATTCTCAAACGTATATTCTTTAGTTGAATTCTCACGAACCCAAATCGGAATACTTTCAGTTACCAGCATATTATTGGTCAAAACAGGAATAATATTTTCTTCTCCATCCGAAAAATTACCTGCTTTTGCTACGATTTTATATTGAACACCTTGTAAACCTTCTGGAATTGTAATGGTCCAGTCTGCCGTTGTATTTCCGTAAGCTGGAATTGTAAAGTTCTTGATGTTTTTTGCGTTCAGCATTTTGGTATCAATTGGTTCCATAGTCACAGCGTCAAAAAACTGTAAACTAGCGATTCCGGTTTTTGCTTCAGCGGTAAGATTCGAGATTTTGGCACTGATTACAATTGCATCTTTTTCTCTAAAGAATCTAGGGAAATTCGGTAAAACCATTAATTCCCTTTGAGTAATAATGGTTTTCTCTAAATAACCAGAAACCGCCTCTTTGTTATGTGCCTGTAAACGAAGTTTCCAAGCCGTTAAAGCTTCAGGTGATGTAAAATTGAAACTTATATTTCCAGTAGAATCTGTTTTTAAATGTGGAAAAAAGAATGCCGTTTCAGAAAGGTTTTTTCTGGTTTTTACCTGTGTTAACAGTTCCATTGCTTTTTTTGTGGTGATAATAATGATACCGTTTGCTCCTTTACTTCCATATAGAGGTTTTGCTTGATCAGCAGTTAAGAAATCTATAGATAAAATATCTTCAGAATTTATTTTGTTGAAATCGCTTTCTGATGAGATTTCTCCATCAATAATATATAATGTCGATGTATTTACGACCATTGAGGTTAGACCGCTTACGATTTTTTTGCCCGGAATAAATTTTATTTTATCGGTTTGAAAATAATATTCAGGAGTATTCGATGAATCACTTTTTTTATAAAGTACTGGTTTAACAAAACGGACTTGGTCTGCTTTCATATAGTTTGGAGCACTATCTTCTTGAACTATCGAATTCACTGGCCCGCGACCCACAGGTTCATCAACAGTGAGAACCGCATCAGGATCACCTTTAATAGTTACGGCTCCTACTTTTTTGTCTTTAATTTCTACTATAGTCATACCAAGATCGCCAAAATAACTATTATTGAAATTAAAGCCAAACCAGTTTAATTGTGTTTCTTCATCCTCAAAATAACTTGGGCCAACATATTCATTTAGATTATTTACTTCCATATGGGTTTTGGCTAAACCTAAATCAGTTTTAAAATTAATGCTGCTGTAAGTGTCCCGGTAAATATTCAGGTTCTGCCAATTTTTGATGCTGAATTGGTCTAAAGAACTGTCATACATAGAAGCTAAAACCTCGGCTTCGGTTTTTGTATTAACACCATTTAATTTAAATGACCAGTTTTGCGGACTTCCCGGCTCTATTTTACTTCTAAAACTTTCAACGGTCCATTCTAATTTTGCGTCTGGATCTTTAAGTACTACATCAAGTGTCTGTGTGTAACTGGAATTTTCATAAACACTTTGAAAACCTAATTTTATTTGGTTTTCAAATTCATCCTTTAACGGAATTTTGATCACAGTTTCATTATTTTCTAAATGAAAAATATCTTCAAAGAAAATGCGACTTTGATAGTAGCTGTTTGTAACAATATAAAGATCTGATGCAGGAGAAGTAACTTTTACGAGTATAAAACCATCTTTCCTTGGGTCATCATTGACTTTTTTTACTGTTAGCAAACTGCCAGCATAAAATTTTTCGGCACTTTGTTTAATTTGAAATATAGACGAAGTTTCGATAGGATTATTGAAACTGTCTTTGGCAGAAAAGACCATTTTATAAGTCCCCGACTTATAGTTGGAAATGAAATCTAAGACAATTTTTTTGTCTTTTTGTGTGTCTATCTTTTTGGAGAATACTAAAATTTCTGCGATTTTACTCTCGTCTTCCTCTTTATTGATTTCATGAGGAAATAGTTTTTCAAAATCTTCATCTGAAATACCTTTTATTTCCGGCTGTTCAAAAATTCTGCGTTTAAATTTATTAGGAAACGCACGTACGAAATACAATTTGACTTCGCCTTTCGCCGCTAAAAATTCTCCGTTGAGATTCGTGCTCGATAATGTTATTTCGTTTTTATCTTTAGTTTCAATGTTTTGAGGAACAGAAGCATTAAGAATCAAATCATGATAACCAACTTTTACAATTGTCTGCGTATTATGTGTTTCTCCGTTTAAGTCTGTAACCGTTGCTTCTATTTGATAATTGAAAACCGGCAGTTCCTCTTTTCTATTGTTTTTTGAAGGAAGAGCCGTAAAGTCAATTGAAAATTTTCCTGAGGCATCTGTTTTTGTTTCTCCAACAGCAAGAGTTTCTTTCTCTTCGTGACCATAATAATTTCGATAATAACTGGTATATCGGGTTACATTGTATTTTACTACAGCATCAGAAATGGAGCTTCCGGCAAATGCCTTTGCATTTCCTTTAATTTTAACTATCTGATTGAGTTTAAAAGACTCTTTTTTAGGTTCAAAAGTAACCTCAAATTTTGGACGTTTGTATTCCTCTACTCTAAAAGAAGTTCTCGGGTTATAAAAATCTACCTTATACCATGGCAGGAGTTTGGACTCTTCGTTTGAAGAAATGTGAACTTTTTGCGCGGAAATACTGAAATTTCCAGTCAGCCCATTTTTGGGAAGTATAAATTCTCCCGAAAACGAACCAAACTCGTTGGCAGTAACGTCCATTTTTTTTATGACTTGATTATTGGCGTCATAAACAGAGATTTCAAACCTTGCATTGGGCACAACACTACTCTTGTTTTTGTTTTTCTGAAAAGCAATACCTTTAAAATAAACAGTTTGACCAGGTCTGTAAATAGCACGGTCTAAATAAAATTCTATTTTGCCATCTGTTCTGTTGTCAGGATTATATTCAAATACATGTTGCATGTAATGATCTCTCCGGATCATTAATGTGTCGCCGTCTTTTGAAAATTCAACAAATGAATAATCATAATCACTTTGAACGTATTTAAAAGCTGCAATACCTTTTGCATTTGTCTCAACTGTATCATCTTTAAGTTTTACAATAGTTTTTTCTATAGGTTTGCCAGTTTTTCGGTCGAGAACCTGATAACTTTCTGTACTATTTTGTCTGGAAGCAAGCGCCATGAAATTCGAAACAGAAATGATATCGCCTCCATTGGCTTTATTATCTTTTGAATCTGAATCGCTTTCTACATAAATCAAATAATGTCCAAGAGTTAGTTTTGGAAGTAAAACTTCTGTTGTATAAGTAAAATAGTCTTTTTTGTTTGGGAGATTATAATTTTGCGAAACAACAGGAGTTCTTTTGGTCGTAATTAATTTAAATAAGCTGTCTTGTCTTTCGCCTCCTTTAAATTCCTTTAATTCCGCGAGATTAATTTTAAAGAAAGAGATTTTGAAACGTTCTACATTTTGGTAATGTATTAGGGCCCTGGTATTTTTATTTGGATAAATATATTCTTCAAGTTCTAATGATAATGATTTGGAGAGAATCTCTGCTTTTTTTTCCAAAGCATCGCTGGCAGGATAGGAGTTTTCATTGATTTTTACAATTTCATCAATCAGATTGAGTGCTTTAATGTTGTTTTCCCGATAAGTTGTTTTGGATGCCTTTTTCACAAGGATTGAAACCTGTTCCAATTTAATTTTCTGAATAAGCGGTTTTTCTTCGGTTTTCTTTTCAATCAGGTCAAGGTAAGTATCGAAACGATCATCTAAGTTTAAAAATGTTTGCTGACAGAATTTAGCTCGTTCAAACTGATTTTCCAAAGAAGCATCATTAATTTCTTTCTGCTGATATAATAAAAGAGTGTTTTTTAGATTTGTTTCAGTTATAAAATCGAGATTAAGTTTTGTAAAAGTTTCAGAATCTCCAAAAAACTCTTCAGTGTAAGGGACAAGTTCATTTTCTGAAATGTTCCATCGTTCTATTTTAGAGGAAAAATGAGCAATATTTTCATCTAATAAATAGTCAAACAGACTCTGATTTTTAAACTTTGAATTTTTATGAAAGTAAAATAAGGTTTCATAATTGCTTAAAGGCGTATTTTTTAGAATAGAAGCATTTTCCAGCGTTTTTTTATAAAGTTCCGTAATTGCATCTTCTGAATAAAAATCAACTTCTGTAGAGTCTGAATCTTCTGTCGACGTATCTAAAGCAGAAGCAGTCGTGTCTACTGAAGTAGTTTCGTAATCTACCACTGCAGCGGCACTATCTGCCATTATTTCGGTATCGCCATAATCGCGGTAATGAATCAAGAATTTCGCATAAACCAGATTTAAAAGTGCTTTTGACGGAACAGAAACTCGGTTTATATCCCTTTTTAGATTGGTTAAAGTTTTGGTTTTAGCATTTTCGTCTAAAGTATAAAGGTATTTTGAGGTATGAAAAAAGCATTTTATCATTTGTACTTCATCCTTTTGAATTACTGCTTTTTTGTAAATGCGATTTACGGCTCTATTGGCAGATTTAATTTTGCCAACGTTTTCAAGTGCCATGACTTTTTCCCATTCTTTGTCAAACTGCTGTGCGAAAACGGTGGTCGAAATCAATAAAAATAACAGTAAAATCTTTTTCATAAAATAGCTTTTTATATCAGATAGTGTTTTAGTGGCGTAAAGGTTGGTTTTAATTAAAAATAAATTTCGTACAAATTACTAATTAAAAGTAAATAGTATTTTTATTTCCTTGATTTTTGAAATGATAAGATGCTGTTAGGGGGGATTTTTTTTCCGCCACGAATTCACGAACTATTTTTTGACAATCTTTGAAAATAAAAATTAATGAATTAGTAGCGGATTTTTTTTTGGAATTTGGTCCTGGGGCTTCGGGATAAAAATTGGGAATTCTAATTCACTTTCACCCGAATTCCTTTTGTATGACTCGCAAATTCCGGAGCGTACATACTTTGGATTGTGGTTATTCCGTTTGAGAATTCACCAATGTTGTTTACTCTTATATCATATTCTAAAACATAAGTCCCTTTGTTTATTTGGTTGAAAAAGAAATGTGTAGCCGCGTCTTTTGTGCTCATATAATATCCTAATCGATCTCTATACTGATATTCTGAAAGAACGTTTACAGGTTCAAAACAAGAAGCACGCATATCTTTTAAATGAACATATTCTGTATCTTCTTTCGAAATGATAATTAAACGAACAGTTACTAAATCGCCTATTTGTAAAGAATTCTTGGTTGTGATTTTTTGTAATTCTTCACCTTTCGAGGTGTTTTTCTTTAAATATAATTCTTTTGAAACAGACAAAACTGCGCCTGAATTATTTTTGATTTTATCCAAATCTTCAAAGTATTGCCAATAAACACCTCCAAAACCCGGAACTTTAGATTTGTTTTCGATTTTGATCGAAGCCATTTCTTTTTTGACTTCATCTGCTTTCCAGTTTAGTTTGATGTAACCTGTTTCGGCTTCTTTTTCATTTTCTGCTAATTTTTTGGTCATGATTTTTTCATCTCCCAATTTGAGAACTGTATTGTCTTTTACCGAAAGCCAGTCGGTCCCCTGCATTAATAAGGCATAAATAGCTTCGGTTGTAGATTTTGTTGTGGGCCAGTTTTTGGTTTGTTTGTTTTTTAATAACCAGACTTTCATGGCATCAACCGATTTGGTATCGTTTGTCACTTCGGCGAAAGCCTCAATTAATAAAGCCTGGGTTTCTATTGGAGCCTGATACCAATACCAGCCCGCTTTGTTGGCAATCCAGTACATTCCCCAGTCTTCGTTGTTTGATGCCGTTTCTTTTAGACTTTCCAGAATTGTTTTGGCTGTTTCTTTTTCTCCAAAACGATTTAGAGTCAAAGCGGCTAAACCTTTTTCGTAAATAGAATATTGGAGCCAATCTCTTTTAGCCGTTTCTAAGTATAATTTTGAAGCCTTTTTCAATTCATCAGACAAAGGATATTTCTCTAAATAAAAACTTCTGGTATACAAATAATGCAAGTCAGAATACGGATTTATCCAGATTAATTTATCTGTTGGGCTTAAGTTTTGGGTTCTGCTTCTGTAATATTCTAGAAATTTGTTGTCTAAAAATGTAATTCCAGTTTTTGCAATTTGATCTGTTTTTTCTCGAATATCTTTAGATTGGCTCAGTTTGTACAAATGCCCAAGACCAGCAAGAATATGTCTAGTAATATATTCGTTTTCTTCGTAGCCGTCAAACCATGCAAATCCGCCAGATGCTTTTTGTTTCTTTTTTAGTTTTTCGAAAGTAGCTTCCTGAGAGGTTTTCATTTTTTCTAAATCAAACAAAAGCGCCAGGTTTTTCTTCTTTTCATCTTCATTTTGAGCGTCGTTCAGCCAAGGTGTTTCAGCGAGAATAATTGATTTTAATTCTTCGTTTTCTTCTAGTTTTGAATGCAGTTTTTCGTTTTTTCTCCAAGTTTCAAAAATCGAAGCAATTTTAGGATTGCTCGAAATAATTTCGGATGCTAAGGCATTGGCATAAAATCTGGCGAAAGTCTGTTCGGCGCATTCGTGTTCATATTCCATTAAATAAGGAAGCGACTGAATCGCAATCCATGTTGGGTTTGATGTATATTCTAAGGTAAACTGATGATTTCTTAAAGTTGTTGAATTGTTGTTTTTTAAGTTTTCAAAAGTGTATTCTTTGGTTGAATTTTCGCGAACCCAAAGCGGAATACTTTCGGTAACCAGCATATTATTCGTCAGGACAGGAATAATGTTTTCTTCTCCATCAGAGAAATTGCCTGCTTTTGCTACGATTTTGTATTGAACACCTTGCAGACCTTCCGGAATGGTAATGGTCCAATTTGCGGTTGTGTTTCCAAAAGGTGGAATTGTAAAGTTTTTGATATTTTGTGCATTTAACATTTTGGCATCGATTGGCTGCATAGTTGCGGCGTCGAAAAATTGCAGACTTGCGATTCCGGTTTTTGTTTCGTCGGTAACATTCGAAATTTTAGCACTGATTACAATAGTATCTTTTTCTCTGAAGAATCTTGGGAAATTTGGCAAAACCATCAATTCTTTCTGCGTAATAATGCTTTTTTCTAAATAACCGGAAACGGCATCTTTATTATGTGCTAATAAGCGAAGTTTCCAGGCTGTCAATGCTTCCGGCGAAGTAAAATTGAAACTTATATTCCCTTTATCGTCTGTTTTTAAATGAGGCAGAAAAAAAGCGGTTTCAGAAAGGTTTTTTCGTGCTTTTACCTGAGTTAACGCTTCCAAAGATTTTTTGGTTGTAATAAGTACTGCGCCTTCTGAGCCTTTGCTTCCATAAAGTTTTACCGCTTTGTCTTGGTCTAAAAAGTCGATGTCAAGCAGCTCTTCCGGATTTATTTTTTTGAAATTTTCTTCAGACGAAATTTCGCCATCAATAATATACAATGTTCCACTTTTTATTACCATTGATGTTAAGCCACTTGTAATTTTTTGACCGGGAATAAACTTTACTTTATTGGTTCGGAAATAGTATTCAGGATTATTTTCGTCGGCTGAAACAACTTGTACTCCGGCAACACGCCCAGAAACTGTTGCTTTTATATTAAATGAGCTATCATTGCTGACTTCCATTTCCTCTATTTTTGTTATAGAACCAGTTACAGATTGCTTCTTTTGAGTACCATAACCAACAACAACGACTTCTTTTAGCTGACTAGAATCGTCTTCTAAAATTTGATCTATAACTTTAGCGTCGCTTACTTTAACTGAAATTGCTTTTGTGCCAATATAGGAGAAAACCAGTTCTTCGCCGGCAGCAGCTTCGATTTCATAATAACCGTCAAAATCTGAAGTTGTGTTTCTTTGAGTGCCTTTTACCGTTATTGAAACTCCGGGAAGTTCTAATCCGTTAGGGTCTGTAATAATTCCCGAAATCAGTTTTGCGCTTGCCGGCTTTCTCACTTTTTTGGTGAGTTGTTTTAAATATTGGATTTGCTGATAAACGGCATTTGGATTATTAAAATCAAAACCAAACCAAATTAAATTAGTCGACTCGGTTGAAAACTCTATTTTTGGAAGGTAACTGTTTAGATTTTCGATTGTTTTGTATATTTTGCCAAAACCTAGTATCGTGTTTCTGTTTCCTGAATTACTATTGTATTCATATAATTCCAGTGTAGACCAATTTCTAATTGTGAATTTATCTAAGGAACTGTCATACATCGAGGCTAAAACTTCGGCCTCTTTTTTAGTGTTTTCTGTTTTTAACTGAAAAGACCAATTTTCATTGCTTCCAGGTTCTATTTTGCTTCTAAAACTTTCTGCTTTCCATTCTAATTTCGGAATTTTCGTTTTTAGCGTAACGCTTATTTCGTCACTAAAAACGTCATTTTCAAAAACACTTTGGAAAGTAATATTCAGGATTTTTTCAAATTCTGGTTTGAATGGAATTTTAACAACCACCTGGTTGTTTTGAAGGTGATGTGTTTCTTCAAAAAACACCTCGTTTTTATAATTTCCTTTTGTATTAATATATAATTCTGAGATTGGTGAAGTTAGTTTAAACTCGACAAAACCATCTTTTTTTGGGTCTTCGTTAATTTGCTGTGCGGTAAACAATTTGCTGGTGTTACACTTGTCTTTGCTTTGTGTCAGATCAAAATTTGATTTTGCTTCAATTAGATTGCCAAAGCTGTCATTTGCACTAAAAACAAGTTTATAGCTTCCAGATTTGTAATTTGAGATAAAATCAAGAAGAAGTTTTTTGTCTTTTTCTGTATCAACTTTTTTTGAATAGACTAAGATTTCTTTCGGTTCATTTAAAAATTCTTTCCCGGTAATTTCAAATGGAAATAATTTTTCAAAATCCTGATCTGAAATGATTTCAATTTCTGGTTTTTCTGAACTTCTAGGTTTGAATTTATTTAAAAACGGACGAACATAATAGATTTTCACTTCGCCTTTTACTGCTTTAAATTGACCATTGAGGTTAGTACTTCTAAGGAAAACGTCGTTTTTGTCTTTAGTCTCAATTTTATTTGGCATTCCCGCTTCTAAAACCAAATCATGATAACCCACTTTTACAGTTGTTTTAGCATCATGTGTTTCGCCATTAATATCAGTAACCGAAACTTCAATTTCGTAACTGAAAATGGGTAATTCTTTTTTCTCTGTATCTTCATCAGGCAATGCTGGAAACTCAATTGTAAATTTGCCGGAAGCATCTGTTTTTATTTCGCCTTCGGTAATTTCTTCTTCATCTTCCTGGCCAAAATAATTATTGATATAACTGGTATAACGGGTAACAGTATAGTTTACTGCGGCATCTGAAAGATTGCTTCCGGCAAAAGCTTTTGCCTGACCTTTTACCTTTACTAATTGATTGATTTGAAAAGTTTCTTTTTTAGGATCAAACGTAACCTCAAATTTTGGGCGTTTGTATTCTTCAACTCTAAAATTGCTTTGAGAATAGTTGAAGTCTGCCTTTTTCCAAAACGGATATTTCTCATTTTCTTTATCAAAATCGGCAGGTTTTTGTGCAGTAATGATGTAATTGCCTGTCAATCCAGTTTTTGGCAAAGTAAATTCTCCGGAAAAAGAGCCAAATTCATTTGTTGTGACATTGAACTCTTTTACATTAGTATAGTTGGGATCCTGAATTAAAATTCGGAAAGCTGTATTGGGAGTCACAGCTGTTTTGTCATTGCTTTTTTGAAATGCAATTCCTTTAAAATAGACAGTCTGACCAGGACGATAAATTGCGCGGTCTAAATAAAATTCAACTTTAGCGATTAAGTTTTCCGGAATGTTGGACTGATAAAAGCGATCACGCGAAATATAGTTGTTAAGAATCGTGATAGTGTCTTTTTCAGATGAAACTTGTAGCGTTTCGTAATCTGGGCTATTCGTTGTTCTTTGATAAGTAACTTTGCCATTTTTGTCCGTCATGGAGGTAAATCTTGGCGAACTGACTTTTACATTTTTAAGAGGATTTCCATATCTTCGATCTAAAATCTGATAGTTTTCAATTCGGTTTTTTTGCGAAAATGCTATTGTAAAATTGGTTGCCGTCAGCGTTTCATATGCAGTTGCTTTTTCGCCTGTTGTGCCTTTTTCAGTTTCAAAATAAACAAGATAGGATCCCGTTTTTAAATTTGGGAGTAATACTTCTGTAGAATATTCAAAACAGTCATTTTTGTTTTTTAGCGTGTACGTTTTTGTAATTTCTGGCTGTTTGTTTCTTACGATTTCCTCGGCGACACCGTCTTTTGAATATCGGGGCCAAATAAAGTTAGCAACTTGTTTTTGATTGATTTTATAAAATGAAATTTTTAAGTTTTCTACATTTTTGTATCGAATAAAAGCACGTGTGTTTTCCTCATTGTAAACATATTTTTCAAGATGAACCGTCAGTGATTTTGAAAGCAGCCTTTGTTTCTTTTGTAAAGCTTGTTTTTGTGCATTTGATCTATTGTTGATTTGTATAATACTATCTAAAACGGCAAGGGCTTTACTATTGAAATCAGGGTGAAGGTATTTTGATGCAAATGGAATAAGATATTCTGTTTTTTCTAATTGAATTTTTTGAATCAATATTTTGCCGCTGGCTTTTTTTTGAAGTTTGTTAAGTGCAGTTAAATAATCTTCATCGGCCTGAAATAAGAAATTTCTGCAAAAAATAAAACGCTCGAATTCATCTTCTGTGGTCGGATTATTGCTTTCTTTTTTTTGATATAACGAAATAACCAAATGAAGATTTTCATTTTTTACAAAATCTAAATTCAATTTTGTAAATGCAGCAGAATCTCCAAAGAAATCTTTTTTATAAGGTATAAAAACACTGTTCGAAAATTCCCAGGCATGTAATTTTTGAGTATAAAAAGTGATGTTTTCGTTCAAAACATAAGTATACAAATTTTCAGTTTTGAACTTTTCTGGTGATGTATAATCAAATATAGATTCGTATTTGCTCAGTGGTGTGTTCTTTAGCAAATTTTCATTTTGCAATGTTTCTTTTAGTGCGGTATTTATTTGATTGTTGAAATTCTTTTCTGTCCACGTCAGGAAGTCAGCATCAACTATTTCAAGGTTTGTTCGCTGTCTGATTTGATAGCTGTTTTTAGTAAAATAAGCATTCAGGCATTTGGCATAAACCATATTCAGGATTGCTTTCGACGGAATCGAGACCTGATTTATTGTTGATTTTAGGTTTCTTATAATTTTAGTTTGTGCATCTTCTTCAAGAATTTGCATGTATTTTGATTGATAGAAAAAGCATTTTATTATTTGTTCTTCGTCTTTCCTGGCTTTTGCGTTTTTGTAAATGTCAGTCACAATTTCGCTGGCAGATTTAATTTTTCCTTCTTTTTCAAGAGCAATAATTTTGCTCCATTTTTTATCATTTTGCTGTGCAAAAATTGTTGCAGAAAGAAATAAGAATACAAATAATATATTTTTCATAAATCGGTTTTCTAGTATAGAGGATTGTTTTTTGGAAAAGGTTGGTTGCGATTAAAAATATTTTCCATACAAAGTACTAATTTATCAGTAAAAGCAAATAACACATTTTATATTTACCTATTTTTGAAATATGAAAAAGTTACTGATTTTCTTTTTAATTGTTCCAATGTATTCTTGGGGGCAATCTAATTTTGAAAAAGGAGAGAAGTTATTTCGGGCTAAGAAATATGATGAAGCACGACTCTTATTTGAAGGAATTCTTAAAACCAGTCCAACAGATAGTAAGGTACTTGAATATCTTGGCGAAATAGAAGCACATCAAAAATCCTGGGTAAAAGGAGCTGTATATTTTAAAAGACTAAAAGAATTGAAACCCACAGTTGCTGATTATTTTTTTAAATACGGAGGCTGTCTGGCGATGCATGCTTTAGAAGTGAATAAAATTAAAGCGTTTTCGATGGTGGGTGATATGAAAGAATCTTTTGAAAAAGCCATCGAGCTTAATCCAAAACATGTTCAGGCACGTTGGGCACTGATTGAAATCTATTTGCAATTGCCCGGAATTTTAGGGGGAAGCGAATCGAAAGCAATTGTATATTCTAATGAATTAGCGCACTTTTCTCCAGTTGACGGATATTTGTCAAGAGGAAGAATTGAAGAATATTTTAAAAGATATGATCTTGCTGAAAAAAAATATAAGAAAGCGCATGAAATTGGCAATTCAAAAGTCACATTTCAAAAATTATATAATTTATATTTGAACAAACTAAAAGACACAAAAAAAGCACAGGATTTAAAACGAGAATTCGAAGCATAAAATAAAGATTCTAAATGAAAACACATTTCATTGCCATTGGCGGAAGTGCCATGCACAACTTAGCATTAGCACTACATAACAAAGGATATCAGGTTACAGGAAGCGATGATGCTATTTTTGAACCATCAAAATCAAGATTAGAGAAAAAGGGAATTCTTCCTGCTGAACTGGGCTGGTTTCCGGAAAAAATCACTTCAGATATTGATGCCATTATTTTGGGAATGCACGCCAAAGCAGATAATCCGGAATTGTTGAAAGCGCAGGAATTAGGATTGAAAATTTATTCGTATCCTGAATTTTTATACGAGCAGTCTAAAAATAAAACTCGTGTTGTAATTGGCGGTTCTCACGGAAAAACAACTATTACTTCGATGATTTTGCACGTGATGCATTACCATAATATTGCAGTTGATTACATGGTTGGCGCGCAATTGGAAGGTTTCGATACGATGGTTCACTTAACTGAAGAAAATGATTTTATGGTTTTGGAAGGTGATGAATATTTGTCGTCTCCAATTGACCGTCGTCCGAAATTTCATTTGTATCAGCCCAATATTGCCTTAATCTCCGGTATTGCCTGGGATCATATTAATGTGTTTCCAACGTATGAAAACTATGTCGAACAGTTTGAAATTTTCATCCAAAAAATTACTAACGGCGGTATTTTAGTATATAATGAAAACGATCCGGAAGTAAAACGTGTTTCTGAAGCAGCAGCAAATCCAATTCGAAAAATTGGGTATTCAACACCGGAATACGCTGTAAGTGATGGTGTAACTTTATTAAAAACTCCGGAAGGCGATATGCCAATTGAAGTTTTTGGAGCCCATAATTTAAATAATTTGGCCGGAGCAAAATGGATCTGTCAAAATATGGGAGTTGATGAAGCCGATTTTTACGAAGCAATTGCAAGTTTTAAAGGCGCTTCTAAACGTTTAGAAAAAATTGCTGAAGGAAAAGGAAAAGTAGCGTATAAAGATTTTGCGCATTCGCCAAGTAAAGTGGCCGCAACGACAAAAGCGGTAAAAGAACAATATCCAAACAGAACTTTGGTAGCATGTTTAGAACTGCATACATACAGCAGTTTAAATGCCGCATTTTTGAAAGAATACGAAGGAGCTCTGGATAATGCTGATGTAGCAGTTGTGTTTTATTCGCCGGATGCTGTGAAAATTAAACAGTTGGAAGAAGTAACTTATGAGCAGATTGCGACTGCATTCAACAGAAAAGATTTAATTATTTATACCAATCCAGCTGAATTTAAAGAATATCTATTCAACTTAAATTTAGATAATTCGGCACTTTTATTAATGAGTTCAGGGAATTATGGAGGTTTGAATTTTGATGATGTAAAAGGATTGATTCATTAGATAATGAGTCAATTTGAAAATTAGATAATTGGCCGATTGTTTTACACAGTCGGCTTTTTTTTTGATTGGAATTTGGAGTTTCTGCCGAGGCTTCGGGATTGGAATTTCATTTGGAATATTTGTAATGTCCGACAATTCTGTATGCAAACAAGCAATCTTCTAAAACCTGTCCTCCGCCAACATTATGGACAATGAGATTTCGTTTTCCGTCTCTTGATTTTTTACTGGTTACGATTCCAATATGCGGTAATTTATCGTTAATCATCCAGGTAACCAATTCTCCCGTTTTGTAATCTTGTGGATTTTGTGTTACAGGAAGTTTTATACCTTTTCTTTCGAAAAATACTTCCAGATTAGGAACTCTTCTATGATCGATGTTGGTATCGGTCTTTGTCATTCCCCATTTTTTCAGATTCGGATAAAGGGAAAGATTTTCAACCATATCTTCATGAACTTCTTTTTGTAAATCAATGTTTAATTTTCGATAGGAACGGATTACAACGTCTGTACAAACTCCTTTGTTTTTTGGGACATCACCATTTGGATAGTCAATCTTAAAATATGACGGATCATAATCTATTGAAGGATCAATGATCGAGATTGCCGCTTCGGATAATCTGGATTCAAAAGAAAGGGTGTCTTCTGCGAAACTTTCCGTAGAGGGAGAATCAGCTGTTTTTTGATAACAGGAGGATAAAAAAATAAAAAGAAATACAGTTAAGATTGGTTTCATTGTAAGGTTTGTTTTAGAGATAAACGTATTTAAAACTAAAAAATTTTAAAATGACATATATTTATTGAGCGTTTTTTCTTATAATTTTATATATTCGTTTCGGAGAAATATCTGAAGCAGCTTCTTCATAACAAATAATTTATTTTAAATGGAAAACCAATACGTAGCTATCAGTAAATGGGCTCAGGATGACAGACCCCGTGAAAAATTAATCAGCAAAGGTAAAGAAGCTCTCAGTAATGCCGAATTGATTGCTATATTGATTGGCTCCGGCAGTCGAAAAGAGTCGGCTGTTGATTTAAGCAAGCGAATTCTGGCCAGCGCGGGGACCCTGAATTCTCTGGCAAAATTATCAGTTACACAATTAAAGCAATTTAAGGGGATAGGAGAGGCTAAAGCAGTTTCAATTGTTGCGGCGCTTGAGCTATCCCGGAGACGCAGGTCGGAAAAAGTGAATGAGAAGGAGATAATCACTTCCAGTAAAATGGTATATGAAGTGATGCAGCCTATTATCGGAGAATTGTCTCATGAAGAATTTTGGGTGCTTTTTCTTAATAATTCTAATGTTATCGTTTCTAAGTCCCAATTAAGTAAAGGAGGAATTGCCGGAACCGTGGTAGATGTCAGGCTGGTTTTTAAATTAGCGTTTGAAAATGGTGCTACCGGTTTGATTTTGTGCCACAATCACCCTTCCGGAGGATTGAAACCCAGTGATGCTGACAAGCAGATTACAAGAAAGCTGAAGGCAGCGGGAGAAAGCTTAGATGTTAAAGTTTTAGACCATTTGATTATAACTGAATCAAAATATTATAGTTTTGTAGATGAAGGAATTTTTTAATGTATGAATACTAATATCACAGACATTTTTTTTGATTTGGACCACACGCTTTGGGACTTCGATAAAAATTCAGAAATGGCATTTGACCGAATCTTTAAAACAAAATATCAGGAAGTTAAAATTGATGATTTTATAGAAAAATATATTCCTATTAATCAGGAATGCTGGAGATTGTATCAAAATGATCTCATTACACATCAGGAATTGCGTTACAACCGATTAAAGTTTTCATTCGACGCATTGAATTATGTTATTTCGGATGAAAATATTAATCAGATTGCAAATGATTATATCGAATTTCTTACCGATAACAATTATCTTTTTGACGGGGCGATTGAAGTTCTGGAATATCTGAAACCTAAGTACAGACTGCATATTATTACAAACGGTTTTGCGAATGTGCAGACCAGAAAAATTACTAATGCCTCACTTGAAGGTTATTTTAGTACCGTCACAAATTCAGAGTCGGCTGGTGTTAAGAAACCAAATAGTATTATCTTTGATTATGCGGTCAATTTGGCTCAGGCCTCAAAAGAAAGCAGTATTATGATTGGCGATGATCTTGATGCCGATATAAACGGAGCACTGAACGCGGGGTTAGATGCTATTTTTTTTAATGCAAAAAATATTGAGATATCCCAAAATTATAAACAAATTAATCATTTATTAGAACTTAAAAACTATTTATAAATCATGAAAATAAAAACTTTACTGGCTTTACTATTTTGTTCGGCTGTTGCATTTTCGCAATCTATTAACGATTATAAAGCGGTTATAATTCCGTTGAAATATGAATTTATGAAGTCTGAAAATCAATATCGTTTAGCAACCTTAACCAAATCTAATTTGCTGAAAGCGGGGTTTCAGGCCTATTATACAAATGAAGAAATACCTTCAGGATTTGACCGGTGCGATCTTTTGTATATCGATGTTAAAAGAGATAATGCTTTTTTAGTAACTAAACTTTTTGCTGAGTTTAAGGATTGTTATGGAAAAGTGATCTATACCTCAGAAACAGGAAAGAGCCGTGAGAAAGAATACGAAACAGCTTATAAAGAGAGTCTTGATAATGCTTTTACCTCGGTTATTGCCCAGCACTATAAATATAACGGAAAAACAGCTGCGTCTTCTAAAGCAGCACCGGTAAGTGCGCCAACAGCAGCCACAGCAGCAGTTGCAGCACCTGTACAGGCGGTAACAACAGTTGATGTTTCGGATCCGAATTTATTATATGCGCAGCCAACAGAAAACGGTTTCCAGTTAATTGATAAAACACCAAAAGTGGTAATGAAGTTGTTAAAAACATCAAGACCGGATTCTTTCATAGCAATTAAAGATGGTATTCAGGGCTCACTGAATGCAAAAGACAATCAGTGGTACTTTGAGTATTACCAAAACGATAAATTAATTTCTGAAAAAGTTTCTGTGAAATTCTAAAATAACAAATACGGTTTAATAACCGTATTTATCTTTCCAGCGGTTCTTTAAAAATTCGCGGTTGCTGTTCTCTCTTGAATTGCTTCCCGGATTGTAAAGAACCGTTTCTTTTATGGCATCTGGTAAAAATTCCTGCTCGGCAAAATTATTGGCGTAATTGTGGGAATATTTATAATCTTCTCCATAACCCAATTCCTTCATAAGTTTGGTAGGGGCGTTCCGTAAATGAATCGGTACCGGAAGATCACCGGTTTGTTTTACTAATTGCTGTGCATTTCCTATAGCCATATAGGAGGCATTGCTTTTTGGAGAGGTTGCGAGGTAAATGGCACATTGGCTCAAAATGATCCGGCTTTCGGGATATCCTATAGTCGATACAGCCTGAAAAGTATTATTAGCCATAATAAAAGCAGTTGGATTGGCATTTCCTATATCTTCACTGGATAAAATGAGCATTCTTCTGGCAATAAATTTTACATCTTCACCGCCTTCGATCATTCGGGCAAGCCAGTAAACAGCCCCATTAGGATCGCTTCCTCTAATCGATTTTATGAAAGCGGAAACAATGTCATAATGTTGTTCTCCGGTTTTATCATAGAGAACGGTGTTTTGCTGTACAAGCTCCAAAACACGATCATTGGTTATGATTATCTGGTCGTTTGGAGAAGCATTAACGACCAGTTCAAAGATGTTGAGTAATTTTCTGCCGTCTCCGCCAGAAAGTCTTAATAAGGCTTCTGTTTCCTTTAAGGTTATGTTTTTGGATGATAATTCTACATCAATTTTCATTGCCCTGTATAGCAGAGCTTCGAGATCATCTTTTGTAAAGGCATTTAATACATATACCTGACATCTTGATAATAATGCGGGAATGACTTCAAAACTTGGGTTTTCAGTTGTTGCCCCAACAAGTGTAATCCATCCTTTTTCGACAGCAGCCAAAAGAGAGTCTTGCTGTGATTTACTGAAACGATGAATCTCGTCGATAAACAGGATTGGGTTTTTAGCGGTAAAAAGCCCTCCGCTTTGTTTGGCTTTTTCAATAACGTCCCTAATATCTTTAACTCCTGAATTTATAGCACTTAACTCATAAAAAGGACGTTTGGATTCCTGAGCAATTATCTGGGCCAAAGTTGTTTTTCCGGTTCCCGGCGGTCCCCAAAAAATTAACGAAGGAATTATTCCTCTTGAAATTTGTTGTGTCAGAGAACCGTTTGGACCTACTAAGTGGCTTTGACTTACATAATCTTCTAATTTCTGTGGGCGAATACGCTCGGCTAAAGGTGCTTCCATTTTGTAAAATTACTATTTTCAGAATTAAGTTTTCAATATCAGAATAAGATATGACCGGTGCATTTAAATATTTAACATATAATGCTGCAGCTGACAAATTATCAGTATAAATGGTTTGGATAGTTTTTTGATGTTTCATGATCCAATAAAACGATACATTTTATGAATGATAATGACTTCAAATTTTCGAATGCGGTAATTGGACTTCCTGTATTTTTTGTTCTCCTATTATGGATTGTTTACTGGATGCAGATACGCTTTGATTTTGATTTTTACCGTAACGGAATTTATCCAAGGGATTTTTCGGGTCTGCAGGGTGTTTTGTTTAGTCCCTTTATTCATGAAAATTTAGAACACTTATATAATAACTCAATTCCGCTTTTGGTTTTACTGGCGGCACTTCAGTATTTTTATTCTAAACAGACCGCAGCAGTTATAGGGTTTGGAATATTGTTCTCGGGATTAATAACCTGGGTTATTGGCAGGGAGAATTTTCATATTGGAGCCAGCGGGCTTATTTATGTTTTGGTCAGTTTTATATTTTTTAAAGGAATACAGACCCGGTATTATCGTTTGGTAGCTCTTTCTCTTTCTGTCGTATTAATTTACGGTGGAATGATCTGGTATGTTTTTCCCGAAGCAGATCCTTCTATTTCCTGGGAAGGCCATCTGGGAGGGTTTATTACCGGGTTTGGGCTGTCATTGTATTATAAAACGCCCGAATATGTTAAGCCAATTGTGTATGATTGGCAGAGACCTGATTTTAATCCTCAGGAGGATCCTTTTATGAAACATTTTGATGAGAATGGCAATTTTGTGAATTCTGAGATTAGTATAGAGGAGGAGGAAACAGAACCTTATTTTAATTCAAATATTGTAGTGAATTACATTATAACTAAGTCAGAATCAGAAGATAAAGAGTAATGCAGCCGCTGGCTTTTGATTAAAATGCGTAATTTTGTTAATGAACATTTAATTCGATCAGTTTAAATCATGAAAAAGATTCTTTTGACCGTTTTTTTAGTTTTAATAGGTATTGAGTCTTATGCTCAGTGCGATGTAAAGAACAGAGTGCTTGGAGATGGTTCTATGGTATATTATTTTGACCCTGCTGTTTTCTATACCACAAAATCGAAATCTTTAAAAATTAATATTGTAACCGATAAAGAAAATTATTTTGTTGCGCTTCAGCCTACACCATTTCCTGAAAAGAAAACCGGAAAAAAAATCACAGATGATCTGGTCATTCGGCTAAGTAATAATACGGAGTATAAGCTGGAGCATTATGATACCCAGTATTTACAAAATGATTCTGTTATGCAGGTTTTATATTTAATTGATAAAAAAAATATAGAAGACTTCTCTCAATTTGAAGCTGTTGTTGCAAAAATTAACATGAAAGGAACGGAATTTATGCGTGATTACAATTTTAAACTGCACAAAGATGCTATCATAAAACAGTTAGCCTGTTTTTTAAAAAAAGAGGAGAAATAACCACTAGTCATCAGTGATGCTTTCATTTTTGTGAAGCAGTTTTTTGTTTAGGTTCCTGAAAAGATTATTAAAATTAAGTGTCAAAGAGGCAGCATTAACAACCTGATTCTGATTATCTCTGGGAAGATATTCATTGGCGTAAGTTACTTCAATTTGAATATCGTCAGTAAATAGATAGCCGGCTCCAATATTAAATCGGTTTCGGTCAAAGAAACTCAGTCCGGTAACTTTTGTTCCTGACTTAAAAAAGAGTTCGTCAGATACTACTGCATAGACCACTCCCGACCGAAGTACTTTACTGTTTAAAGGTTTTAGATATTTAATCTGCTGGCGATAGCGGATTACGTTTTCATAGGTGTCGTCTTCGTTTTTCATATGGCGAAGCTCGGCTCTCATTCGGGTACTGAGCGTGTAGCCGGTTTTATGAAAATAATAAATTCCCTGAAGTGCAAACCGCCATTCGGGAGATTCAAACTGACCAATTTCGGGTACGTCTTTATTGTTAAAATAAGCAAGAAATGAGGAAAGTTTCCAGCGGGGTGAGGCATAATAATGTCCCCAGGCTCTAAAAGATCTCTGAGTGTTTTGTTCAAAGAGGTTAGGAGACGATTCGGTACTGCTGTAACTTGTCCCGATATTGAGCTCCGCAGACCATTTTTCGTTTATGGTTCTGTTAAACTGAACTTCTCCCCAGAATTGATTGTAGTGTATGGTCTGTCCATAGCCCATACTTGTAAGCAGCAATGTTACAAGTAATGGGTTTATCTTTTTAATTAGTAAGTTATGATTAGGTTTAAAAGACATAAAATGGAGTATTTATTTGTCATTCCTAATTCGCAATACTATTTAATTTCTCTGGCGAACAGTTTCGTATAAAAATGCCCCGCAGGCTACTGATACGTTTAAAGATCCTATTGATCCAAACATGGGCAGTTTGGCTTTCTCGTCTACAATTTTAAGCACAGACGGATTGATTCCCCTGTCTTCTGACCCCATTATAATTGCCAGCGGCTCATTTAAATTTAAATCATAAATGTTCTGGTCTGTTTTTTCGGTTGCAGCAATTGTTTTTATTCCTGATCCCTGAAGATAGAATAGGGCATCTTTGATATGCTCTACTTTACAGATAGGCACATTAAATACAGCCCCGGCAGATGTTTTTACTGTATCGCCATTTACGGGAGCAGAACCTGCTTTTTGAACAATTATTCCGTTTACTCCTGTACATTCTGCAGTTCTGATTATGGCACCAAAATTTCGGGCATCTGAGATTTGATCCAAAATCAAAAATAAAGGTTTGGAACCGGAAGCGATTGTTGATTCCACAAGATGTTCCAAATCAATAAAACCAATAGGAGAAATAGTAGCAACCGCACCCTGATGATTATTTGGAGTAAGACGGTTTAGTTTTTCTACCGGAACATAAGAAAAGTTAATGTTGGCACGTTTCATTACCTTCATCAGGTCTTTCATTAATTCTCCCGAAATGTCTTTTTGTATAAAGACTTTGTCAACTTCCTGACCAGCCTGAATTGCTTCTATGATGGCTCTTATGCCAAATATTTGATGTTCTTTTTCCATGAAACAAATATAGTTATAATGTTGTTATAAAAAAAAACCACCCCGAATGAACGGGATGGCTTTTAGGTTTTATTTTAGGATGATATTAGTTTACATCCCAGAATACGTGAACTTTTAATTTGTTTCCACCAATGGCAGCTGAAGCAGCAACCCAGTTTGCGTTGTTTACTGTTTGCTCATTGATTGGGTAAGTGTAACGTTTTGGAATTTCGCCTTCAGCAGCCGCAACAGCATTTGCAGGAGCTACTAAAGCAGGGAAATCTAATCTTCTGTAAGAGTTCCAAGATTCCATTGGTCTGTTAAAGAAAGCAATCCAGGCTTGTCTACCAATTTTTTCTTTATAAGTTGCTCCAGGAGCAGTAGCATAAGCTACATCTGTTTTAGCTAAGTAAGCAGTAGCTTCACTTGCAATTCCCCAGTTTTCGAAAGAAGCTGTGATTGCACGGTTATAGTAGTATGCAGCAGTGTTTCCAACAGCAAATCCTCTTGCAGCAGCTTCTGCTAAGTAGAAGTTAGCTTCTGTTGCTTCAGCAAGTAAAGCAGGGAAATCAGCAGCTACTAATTTATCACCAATATGAGAGAAGTTTGCATATAAGTTAGTTGGTCCGTTAAGACCTCCTTTATAAGTACCATCTGCCATTGGAGTAAAGTATACCGCTCTTCTTGGATCAGCTAATGTATTCATGTCGTTAACGATAGTTTCAGAAGCAACGAAATCGTTACGGTTACTAGCTACTAAGTTAGCATAAATAGGGTTGTACATTGGAGCAGCTCCAGGATAGTCGAAAGATGCATTTTGAGTATTGTTTAAAATAACTCCTGCAGCGTAAGCGCTTTCAACTGTACTTTTAGCTAATGCAGCATTAACATCAGCTAAGTTTAAACCGATTTTAAGTTTAATAGTGTTTGCGAAAATTTTCCATTTTGCAACATCACCACCATAAATGAAATCTGCAGAACCAAATGAACCAGCGCTAGTGTCTAATGCAGCGATAGCAGCATCTAATCTCGTGATTAATTTTGGATAAATCGCAGCATCATCTTCGTATTTAGGTAAAATTACTTCTTTCACTTTTAAAGCATCAGTGTAAGGAACATCACCAAAAGAGTCAACTAAAATTTGAAAAGTATATACCTGAAGGATCTCGATTACAGCAGTTTTGTTTTTAACCACTTTAGCATCACCACCTTCTGTCTGAAGTACTTCTTTAGAAGTTTGGAGATTACCTAAAGTAGTTCTGTACAAAGCATTCCAGTGATTGTCTCCAATTCTTCTAGTTACGATGTTAAATCTTGCTTCGGTATTGTATTGAGTAGCAGCCCAGTATTGAGATGCATATCTAAGCATACTTTGGTTCACACTTGGGGTAACCAATTGATCTGTTAACGCTTTTTGAGCATTTGTAAATAGCGTCTCAGAAGGCACGTCGTATGATTTATCCTTATCATCATTATATGTTGGATCATCACTTACACAGCTTGTCATAAATAATGACAAAAAGGTTATTGAGAGGATTAATTTTTTCATCTTAGAAAGTAGCTTTAATATTAAATGAGTATACTTTTGTTGTTGGCATCACACCTGATTGGAAACCTTGTACGTTTCCAGATGATTGTCCAGCTTCAGGGTCAGCATACGGTAAATTTTTGTGAATAATCCAAAGATTATTTCCTAATAAACTAAATGATAATGATTTAGCCATAGTTTTGTCTAAAAGTTTAGATGGTACATTGTAGGTGAAACCAACTTCTCTTAGTTTTACGTAAGATGCGTCGTAGATGAATTTTTTGTTTGGTTCAACTTCCACACCAAAACCAGCTCCTACATAATCAGCTGCAATTCTTGATTGGTTTGGAGTCCCATCTGCATAAACTCCGTCAAGGATAATACCTCCACTGTTAGCTCCGGTAGTTAAAGGGTTTCTTATAGGGTTTCCTAAGTCGTTAAGACCAGCAGTTTCTGGGTAAAGACCTGTATATTGTCCATAGGCCTGATCCAGAGAGTAAACACTTCCTCCTTTTTTCATGTCGATTAAGAAGTTCAAAGAGAAGTCTTTGTAAGTAAGTCTGTTTGATATACCTCCAATCCAGTCAGCCTGAATGTTTCCAATAACTTTATCACTAGCCATTAAGTAGTAACCATTTTCGTCAACTGTTTTGTTTCCGTTAGCATCATATACATAATCTGTACCTCTCATAGTACCGTATGGCTGACCTACAGTTGCATTTAAAGATACACCACCCTGCCAAGATGCAAGTTGTAAGTTATCTCTTCCCTGGTTCAAAGAAACAACTTTGTTTCTGTTTTTAGACCAGTTTACACCAACTTGCCACTCAAAGTCCTGAGTTTTAACCGGTGATCCAAATAAAGATACCTCTACACCATTGTTTTGCATTTCTCCAGCATTAATTTGTGAAGTGGCAAAACCTGTAGATGTTGATTGTGGTACGTTGAAAATTTGATCTGTAGTGTTAGATTGGTAAACAGATACATCAAAACTTAATCTGTTTTTGAACATAGCTGCTTCAATACCAAACTCCCAGCTTTTTAATTTTTCAGATCGTAAATCTTTAAAACTTACAAAAGTAGAGTTGTTAGAGAACATTAAGTTTCCGTCAATTAACCCGTTGTTGATTTTCCATCCAAGTAAACCAGCAGCAGGGTCGTTACCTACAACTGCGTAGTTAGCTCTAAGTTTTAAGTTGTTTAACCAGTCTTGTTTTAACAATTCAGATGCGATAAAACTAGTTCCAAGTGACCAATAATCATATTTATTGTTGCTTTGTGGTAAAGCAGTAGACTGATCTCTTCTGTATGAACCTTCAACAAAAACGATTCTGTTATAGTCGATAGAACCCTGAGTATAAAGACCTAATTTGTTGTAATTGATTTCTTGCTCTAGTGGAGCAACAAATGACATTGAATTCGCTAATGTAAACAATCCAGGAGCTACTAAACCTCCAGTTGTAGATCCATTAAATGAATCTGTATGAGCTTTGATAAAAGTTGATCCGGCTAAAACTTTTGCTGAAACTTTTTCAGATATTTTTAGATCGTAAGTAGCAATGAAATCGTAAGTTGTCTGCAAGAAACTTCTTGTGTATAATTCGTATCCTGAAGTTTCATCCAGTGCTTGTAAACCAAACTCTTCAGCGTGGCTTCCTTTTTCTTTTCTTAGTTCTTGTCTGTCGTTAGAGGTGTCTATAGTAACACGTCCTAAAAGATTGAAATCTTTAGTTACATCATAAGATAGGTTGGCACCTGCCAATAATCTTGTTCTGTCGTCAGAAGAGTAGTTTTTGTAACGATCGAAGTATGGGTTGTTCCAGTAGGCAGGAGAGTAATCACCTTCTAATGGACTGTTCATGTTCCAGGTGATGTTTTGGTGATTTCTGTTGTATTCTTGTTTTAATTCGTTGATGTCAACGTTAGTCTGCCACCATTGTCTGAAACCTGTTAAAATGTTGTCTCCATAACCAGTACTGTTTCTACCTACTGTACTTTGGTCAGAGAAAGTAAAGAACGCTGTTGTTCTTAATTTATCAGATAAATTTCTTGTAAAGCTACCATTAAGGATGTTTCTGTTTAATCTACTGTTAGGAAGAATACCAGATTCATTATTGTTAGTGTAGCTGAAGTTGTAAGATCCTTTTTCATCTCCACCGCTTAAACCAATGTTGTTTACAGTGCTGAAAGATTTCTGGAAGAATCTTCCAGGATCATTAGCAGCTGCAACCCATGGAGTAGCTTTACCGTAGTTAGCATTTCCTGGAGCGAAAGCATTCCATTGAAATACATTTAAACTAGGGTCAAAAGCATTACCATAAGATGAATCGGCAGTCATATCTACAACCTGATCAGGGATTCCGTCTCCATTAGCATCTGCAGTGTAAAAACTGTCATTTGCTCCTGTATAACCATTAGCTCCGTATCCTTTTTGGTATTTGATAAAAGTATCTTTGTCATAACTTCCCATAGAAGTTGTTGAGCTGAAACTTACACCTAGTGCGCTGTTTTTCTTACCTTTTTTAGTAGTAATCATGATCGCACCATTCGCAGCCTGGCTACCATATAATGCAGTTGCAGCAGCTCCTTTAAGTACAGTAATTGACTCAATGTTGTTTGGATCAATATCTGAAGCTGAGTTACCAAAGTCAAAACCTTGTCTTCCGTTCTTTGCTGATGCAGAGTTTAAGTTGTCATTACTAATAGCAACACCATCAACAACCATTAAAGCCTGGTTGTTTCCAGTTAAACTTTTAGATCCACGTAATACAATGTTTGTAGAACCACCAAAGTTAGAGTTTGTTTTAACCTCTAAACCGGCAACTTTTCCTGATAAGTTGTTTAGGAAGTTGTTTGTTGGTGTTGAGTTAACTGTTTTTTCATCCAATTTTTGTGATGAATAACCTAAAGATTTTTTCTCTCTTTTAATACCTAAAGCGGTTGTTACTACAACTGCTTCTAGTTCCTGAGCATCACCTGATAGTTTTACGTTAACTACAGATGAACTTGCAGCTACTTCCTGAGTTTTCATCCCAATGTAGCTAAATACCAAAACTTGGCTTGTTGATGCTTTGATAGTGAACTTACCATCAAAATCGGTTTGCGTTCCAGATTTTGTTCCTTTAACTAATACACTAACACCTGGTAAAGGCATTCCTGCATTGTCAGAAACTGTTCCTGAAACAGCTCTTTCTTGCGCAAAAGAAAGTTGCGCAACTAGTACTAATAAAAGTACTAAGAATCCATTGAACTTTAGTTTCATTTTTAAATATTTTGAATTAGTATCGCAAAACTCTTAATAATTTGTTAACTTTCCTAGTAAAATATTTTTTTTTTTCGTTAAAGGTCAAAATTTAACATTATAACATATGTTTATGATAGTGTTATATAATTGTAATTCCTGAGTTTTATTTGCTCCGTTAGTAAGATTAATATTGATTATTCCATTTGGCGTCTGAATGGTTGTTCCAATTCCGATTCCTATTAATTTTTTTATTCTGTCCGGGTCGGGAAGGCTTGTTTTGTCTTGGTATAAGCCATAATCGAGAATAGAATTTATATAAAGATTGGAGGAGACAATGTATCGGTATTCTGTAAGAACGCTGCTTGTAAAATTTGCCTGAAGACTGTTTTCTAAAAATCCCCGAATTGATTTCATTCCTCCAAATCGAAATAGTTCATTAGAAATGTAGTTTTTACTTTGCAAATAAAAATTTTGTGAATTTATGTTAATATAATTTTTGTCGTTAAGCTTAAAATTATACCCCGCCATTACGTTTATGTAAAATTGATTACTTGATCCGGCTGTTTCTTCATCATTGTTGGTGCTTCTTTTTCCTATTCCTGTTGTGGAATTTATAAAAGCTTTTTTCGGCATTAAACTATTGTCGGTGTCTGATTTTTTATATTCATAAGCTGCTGTCAGATAAGAATTGTTGAAGTCACTTAATGTTGCGTTATTGGTGTTTTGAATATCGCTTGATTCAGTTGACTGATAGCCGAGATAGATTTTTGAATTATAGTTTAGATAATATCCTAAATCAACAGAGGTTTTGGTGTTTTGAAAAGTGCTGTCCTGTTTAAAGATGTTTAGCTGGGCTTTTATTCCAAGAGGTGAATTAAAAATGTAGGGTATTTCTAGTTTGGCGTTGAAAGTTTTTTGCTGGTTTCCGTCACTTTTCCAATAAAGAGAGAATTGTTCTCCTGCATGAAGTGTGTTGACAAGCGAAACATCTAAATAACCATTGAGAGTTACTTTTTTGTTTTCATCGTTTGAGAATCCTATGAAGCCGTCAAAAGTGTTTGCTTTTCTTTTTTCTATGTAGGTATATATTTTGGTGGAATCATTTGTGAATAATATTTCCGGATATTTAGTCTGGGAAATAAATTCATAATTGTTCAGGTCGTTATACAGCTCTTTGGTGATGTCCTGGTTAAAGGTTTTTTTTAAGTATTTTTTGTTGAGTTGTTTGAGGTGGCTTTTTGGAAAAAAAATGTCTTTACCAGAATTTGTGTAATTTATAATAATGGAATTTACACTTCGTTTTTTTTCGGATTTAAAATTTAAGTCGGCATAAATTATCGAATTCTTTCTTTGGATGTTTTCAAGTTTGATTTTGCTTAAGGCAAATCCTGCTTTTTCGGCCTGAACTATTTTTGTGTTTAAATAATTCTCAATTTGATTGTAGGGTATAATTATAGTGTCATTTTTTGTTTTTTCTGATTCGAAAAAAAAACGATTTATACCTATATATATATGTATGTATTTTGTTTTCTTGTTTAAGTGGAGGGTAGTGGTATAAGAGCTGTCGTTTATTTGTTTGATTTCCAGTGTTTTGTTGTCGATGTATCCTTCTTTTGAAAGTTTTTTTGAAGTGTTTTCAATTTCGTTCAGAAGTGATTTTGTATTGGGGTGAATTGAGTTGTATTTTAATGAATCGATGATTCTGGTTTGATTGATATCTGAACCGTTTATTTTTAGGTAAAAATTCTGGGTATAAGCTGAAAAGCTTATTAGTAGAAAAAAAAATGTTTGAATAAGGGGTTTCAAATGATATCGGTTTTGTGTAATTAAGCGTAATGCAAATATCTATCGTTTGTTTGTAAAAACATACAATTAAATAATGTTGTTGAAAATTAATAGATTAACGTTTGTATAGTGAAATTTATTTTATACATTTGCAACCCCGTAAAAAGCGGGAATTTAATATCATATTAATTTTTAGTATTAATTATGCCAACAATTCAACAATTAGTAAGAACAGGAAGAACTCAGATAACTAAGAAGAGTAAATCGGTTGCTTTAGATTCTTGTCCTCAAAGAAGAGGGGTTTGTACGCGTGTTTACACTACTACACCAAAAAAACCAAACTCTGCAATGCGTAAAGTTGCGCGTGTGCGTTTGACAAATGGTAATGAGGTGAATGCTTACATCCCTGGAGAAGGACACAATCTGCAAGAGCACTCGATAGTATTAGTTAGAGGCGGAAGGGTAAAAGATTTACCAGGTGTTAGATATCACATCGTTCGTGGAGCGCTTGATACGTCAGGTGTTGCAGGAAGAACGCAAAGAAGATCTAAGTACGGTGCTAAACGCCCAAAAGAAGCAAAAAAGTAATTTAAAAACTTTTAAGAAAAAGACATGAGAAAAAGAGCGGCAAAGAAAAGACCACTTTTACCGGATCCAAGATTTAACGATCAGCTGGTTACGCGTTTTGTAAACAACTTAATGTGGGATGGTAAGAAATCTACAGCTTTTAAAGTATTTTATGATGCAATTGATATCATTGAAACTAAAAAGCAAAATGATGAGAAAACTTCATTAGAAATTTGGAAAGATGCATTAACTAATGTTATGCCTCACGTAGAAGTACGCAGCCGTAGAGTTGGTGGAGCTACATTCCAGATCCCAATGCAAATTCGTCCGGACAGAAAAATTTCTATGGCTATGAAGTGGTTGATACTTTATGCTAGAAGAAGAAATGAAAAATCTATGGCGCAGCGTTTAGCTTCAGAATGTTTAGCTGCTGCTAAAGAAGAAGGTGCTGCGGTTAAGAAAAGAATGGATACTCACAAAATGGCAGAGGCTAACAAAGCATTCTCTCACTTTAGATTTTAATTCGTAAAGAAATGGCTAGAGATTTAAAATATACAAGAAATATCGGGATTGCAGCTCACATTGATGCTGGTAAAACAACAACAACTGAGCGTATTCTTTTTTATACTGGTAAATCACATAAAATTGGTGAGGTGCACGATGGTGCTGCAACAATGGACTGGATGGCGCAAGAGCAGGAAAGAGGTATTACAATTACTTCTGCTGCTACAACTTGTACCTGGAACTTTCCAACTGAGCAGGGAAAAGTTATTCCTCAATCATTGCCTTATCACTTTAATATTATTGATACTCCTGGACACGTTGACTTTACTGTAGAGGTAAATCGTTCTTTGCGTGTACTTGATGGTTTAGTTTTCTTGTTTAGTGCTGTTGATGGTGTTGAGCCTCAATCAGAAACTAACTGGAGACTTGCTGATCAATATAGAGTTCCTCGTATGGGATTCGTAAATAAAATGGACCGTCAGGGGGCTAACTTTTTAGCTGTATGCGGACAGGTTAAAGATATGTTGAAATCGAATGCGGTTGCAATTACTTTACCTATTGGTGACGAGGCTGATTTTAAAGGTATTGTTGACTTAGTGAAAAATCAGGCTATTGTATGGCATGATGAAACTCAGGGAGCTACTTTTGATATCGTTGATATCCCGGCTGATATGGTTGATGATGTGAAACACTATCGTTCTATTCTTATCGAAGAGATTGCAACTTATGATGAGAATCTTTTAGATAAATACATGGAAGATGAGAACTCTATTACAGAGGAGGAAATCAACAATGCATTGAGAGCGGCTACAATTGATATGGCGATCATTCCTATGCTTGCTGGTTCTTCTTTCAAAAACAAAGGGGTTCAATTTATGTTGGATGCTGTTTGTAAATATTTACCATCTCCATTAGATAAAGAAGGTATTGAAGGTATTCATCCTGATGATGCTGATTTATTAGAAGAGGATCAGACTAAAATCTTACGTAAGCCAGATGTTAAGGAGCCATTCGCGGCTTTGGCATTTAAAATTGCTACTGACCCGTTCGTAGGTCGTTTAGCTTTCTTCCGTGCTTATTCCGGGCGTTTAGATGCTGGTTCTTATGTTTTAAATACTCGTTCTGGTAACAAAGAAAGAATTTCTCGTATTTATCAAATGCACGCTAATAAACAAAATCCAATCGAATTTATTGAGGCTGGAGATATTGGAGCTGCTGTAGGATTTAAAGATATTAAAACAGGGGATACTCTTTCTGATGAGAAACATCCAATTATCTTGGAGTCTATGAAATTCCCTGATCCTGTAATTGGTATCGCTATTGAGCCAAAAACTAAAGCTGACGTTGATAAAATGGGTATGGCTTTAGCTAAATTGGCTGAAGAGGATCCAACATTTACAGTTAGAACAGATGAGGCTTCTGGTCAGACTATCATCTCTGGTATGGGTGAGCTTCACTTGGATATCTTAGTTGATCGTATGAAACGTGAGTTTAAGGTAGAGGTTAATCAAGGTGAGCCTCAGGTTGAATATAAAGAAGCGTTTACGAGATCTGCACAGCACAGAGAAACTTACAAGAAACAATCTGGAGGTCGTGGTAAATTCGGTGATATCGTATTTAGAATTGAGCCTGCTGATGAAGTTGATGGTAAAGTTCCTGTTGGATTACAGTTTGTGAATGAAGTAAAAGGGGGTAATGTTCCTAAGGAATATATTCCTGCTGTTGAAAAAGGTTTCCGTGAAGCTATGAAGACCGGACCTTTGGCTGGATATGCTGTGGATAGTTTGAAAGTTACTTTATTGGATGGATCTTTCCACCCTGTGGATTCTGATGCTCTTTCTTTTGAATTAGCGGCAAGAATGGGGTATAAAGAATCTGGTAAAGCTGCTGGAGCTGTTATCTTAGAACCGATCATGAAAATCGAAGTTATTACTCCAGAGGAAAATATGGGTGATATCGTAGGTGACTTAAACCGTCGTAGAGGTCAGGTTAATGATATGGGTGATAGAAACGGAGCGAAAACTATTAAGGCAGATGTGCCGTTAGCTGAGATGTTTGGATATGTTACTACATTAAGAACATTGTCATCTGGTAGAGCAACATCTACAATGGAGTTTTCTCATTATGCAGAAACACCTTCTAATATTTCAGAAGAGGTAATCAAAAAAGCAAAAGGTAACGCTTAATTTTAAGGAAAATGAGTCAAAAAATCAGAATAAAACTAAAATCTTACGATCACATGTTGGTGGATAAATCTGCTGAAAAGATCGTAAAAACAGTAAAAACTACTGGTGCAGTAGTAACAGGTCCAATCCCGTTGCCAACTCACAAAAAACTTTTCACTGTATTGCGTTCTCCGCACGTTAATAAAAAAGCGAGAGAGCAATTTGAAGTAATGTCATACAAGAGATTGATTGATATTTATTCATCTTCGTCTAAAACTATTGATGCTTTAATGAAACTTGAATTGCCAAGTGGTGTTGAAGTAGAGATAAAAGTATAATTTTTTTTATATTTTTTATATATAAAAGCGAGACAGAAATGTCTCGCTTTTTTTGTTTGTATACAGTGGTTTTAGTGAGTTGTTTTTAAGATTTGATTTGGTGTTGTTGTTTTTTAAAAGCCTTTGTTTTAGGGAGGTGCGAAAGGTTTTTGTTGTGGAATGTTTGTGTAATTGTTAAGTCTTTGATTGGTTTTACGGGAAATGTGAAAAATGATTTTCAGGATGTATAAGGCTTCTTTTGTTGTTAGTTTAGTGCTTGGATTTTGATAATGAGCGATTTAATTTTTGTAACCGTTTGGTTTATTCAATTTTAATATCTACTTTTGCACTCCCTGTTTGGAAATTTCTGTTATTTTCAAATTGAAGGGAGTTTTAGTAATTAATAATTAATATTTATGTCTGGGTTAATTGGTAAGAAAATCGGCATGACTAGTATCTTCGACGAGAACGGGAAAAACATTCCTTGTACAGTAATCGAAGCTGGACCATGCGTTGTTACCCAAGTCAGAACCAACGAGGTTGACGGGTATGAAGCGTTGCAACTTGGTTTCGATGACAAAAACGAGAAACATTCCACTAAAGCGGCTTTAGGTCACTTTAAGAAAGCTGGAACTGTTGCTAAGAAAAAAGTCGTTGAATTCCAGGATTTTGCAACTGAACAAAAATTAGGAGATCTTATTGATGTTTCTATTTTTGAAGAAGGAGAATTTGTAGATGTACAAGGTGTGTCTAAAGGTAAAGGTTTCCAGGGTGTTGTTAAACGTCACGGTTTTGGTGGTGTTGGACAAGCTACTCATGGTCAGCATAACCGTTTAAGAGCGCCAGGTTCTGTGGGAGCTTCTTCTTATCCATCCAGAGTATTCAAAGGAATGCGTATGGCTGGAAGAATGGGAGGAGATAATGTAAAAGTTCAAAACCTTAGAGTTTTAAAAGTAGTGGCTGAAAAGAACCTGCTAGTTGTTAAAGGATGTATTCCTGGGCACAAAAACTCTTACGTAATCATTCAGAAGTAATGGAAGTAAAAGTATTAGATTTCAACGGAAAAGATACTGGTAGAAAAGTGCAGCTTTCTGAGTCAGTATTCGCAATTGAACCAAACAATCACGCTGTATATCTTGATGTTAAGCAATATCTTGCTAATCAAAGACAAGGTACTCACAAAGCTAAAGAAAGAGCTGAAGTAACTGGTAGTACGCGTAAGATTAAAAAACAAAAAGGTACGGGTACTGCTCGTGCGGGAAGTGTTAAAAATCCTTTGTTTAAAGGTGGAGGAACAGTTTTCGGGCCAAGACCAAGAAGTTATTCATTTAAATTGAATAAGGGACTTAAAAGATTGGCAAGAAAATCAGCTTTCTCAATCAAAGCAAAAGAGTCAAATATTATCGTTCTTGAAGACTTTAATTTTGAAGCGCCAAACACTAAAAATTTCATTAACGTTTTGAAAGCTTTAGGGTTAGAAAACAAAAAATCTCTATTTGTGTTGGGAGAGTCAAATAAAAATGTATATTTGTCGTCACGCAATTTAAAGGCTTCTAATGTTGTAACTACCTCAGAATTAAGTACTTACGCTATTTTAAACACTAATAATTTAGTGCTTTTAGAAGGTTCTTTAGAATTAATTGAAGAAAATTTAAGTAAATAATAGGAGTATGAGTATCATAATTAGACCTATAGTAACAGAAAAAGTAACCAAAGAAAGTGAAGTTCTAAACCGCTTTGGGTTCGTTGTTGACAGAAAAGCAAACAAAGTTCAGATTAAGAAAGCTGTTGAGGCTGCTTACGGAGTAACTATTGTTGCGGTTAATACAATGAATGTAAGACCGGATAGATCTGTAAAATACACTAAAAGTGGTTTAATCAGTGGAAAGACCAATGCTTACAAAAAAGCAATTGTTCAAGTACAAGAAGGAGAAACAATTGATTTTTACAACAATATCTAAGATAGAAAAATGTCAGTAAGAAAATTAAAACCTATTACCCCGGGTCAGCGATTTAGAGTTGTGAATGGTTATGACGCTATTACAACTGATAAGCCGGAACGCTCTTTGATAGCACCGATAAAAAACTCAGGAGGTAGAAATAGTCAAGGAAAGATGACCATGCGTTATACGGGTGGTGGTCACAAGCAGAGATATCGTATTATTGATTTCAAAAGAACTAAAGATGGAATTCCAGCTACAGTGAAATCAATCGAATACGATCCAAATCGTACTGCATTTATCGCTTTATTAGCTTATGCTGATGGAGAGAAAACTTATATTATCGCTCAAAACGGATTGAAAGTTGGTCAGAAATTAGTTTCTGGACCAGAGTCTCAACCAGAGATTGGTAATACATTACCTTTAAGCAGAATTCCTCTTGGAACTGTTATATCTTGTATTGAGTTACGTCCAGGACAAGGAGCAGTTATTGCTCGTTCAGCTGGAACTTTTGCTCAGTTAATGGCAAGAGACGGAAAATACGCTACAATTAAAATGCCTTCTGGAGAAACAAGATTAATCTTGTTAACCTGTTCGGCTACAATTGGAGCTGTATCTAATTCTGATCACCAATTAGTTGTATCTGGAAAAGCAGGTAGAACAAGATGGTTAGGAAGAAGACCTAGAACTAGACCAGTAGCGATGAACCCAGTTGATCACCCTATGGGAGGTGGTGAAGGACGTTCTTCTGGAGGGCACCCACGTTCAAGAAAAGGATTGCCAGCTAAAGGTTACAGAACTCGTTCTAAGAAAAACCCGAGTAACAAGTATATCGTAGAACGTAGAAAGAAATAATAAGATATGGCACGTTCATTAAAAAAAGGACCTTTCGTTCATTATAAATTAGACAAGAAAGTTCAGGAAAACGTAGAAAGTGGTAAAAATTCAGTTGTTAAGACTTGGTCTAGAGCTTCAATGATTACTCCGGATTTCGTTGGACAAACTATCGCAGTTCATAACGGTCGTCAATTTGTACCAGTTTACGTAACAGAAAACATGGTAGGTCACAAATTAGGAGAATTTTCGCCAACTAGATCTTTTAGAGGTCATGCTGGAGCAAAAAATAAAGGTAAAAAATAAGAAGCAATGGGAGTTCGTAAAAGAGAAACAGCAGATGCGAGAAAAGAGGCTAATAAGTCTATCGCTTTCGCAAAATTGAATAACTGCCCTACTTCACCTAGAAAAATGCGCTTAGTAGCGGACTTGGTAAGAGGTCAGAAGGTAGAAAGAGCACTTAACATTTTAAGATTCAGTTCTAAAGAAGCTTCAAGAAAATTAGAAAAACTATTATTATCTGCAATCAACAACTGGGAACAGAAAAATAGTGAAGGTAATTTAGAAGAAGCTGGATTATTTGTTAAAGAGATCAGAGTAGATGGTGGAATGATGTTAAAAAGACTTCGTCCAGCTCCACAAGGTCGTGCACACAGAATAAGAAAACGTTCTAATCACGTAACAATCGTGCTTGGAGCTATCAATAACACACAAAGCAATTCTTAAGCAGCATGGGACAAAAGACAAATCCAATTGGAAATAGACTTGGTATCATCAGAGGATGGGACTCAAACTGGTATGGTGGAAATGATTACGGCGATAAATTAGCTGAAGATCACAAAATCAGAAAGTATATCCATGCTCGTTTATCAAAAGCTAGTGTATCTAAAGTAATCATCGAGAGAACTTTAAAGCTTGTAACCGTTACTATCACTACTGCAAGACCTGGTATCATTATCGGAAAAGGCGGACAAGAGGTAGACAAGTTAAAAGAGGAACTTAAGAAAGTTACTGATAAAGAGGTTCAAATTAACATCTTTGAAATTAAAAGACCTGAGTTAGATGCTTATCTTGTGGCGACAAGCATCGCTCGTCAAATCGAAAGCCGTATTTCTTACAGACGTGCAATCAAAATGGCTATTGCTGCTTCTATGCGTATGAACGCTGAAGGTATCAAAGTTTTGATTTCTGGTCGTTTGAATGGAGCTGAGATGGCACGTTCTGAAGGTTTCAAAGAAGGTAGAATTCCTCTATCAACTTTCAGAGCTGATATTGATTATGCTTTGGCTGAAGCTCACACTACTTACGGTAGAATGGGTATCAAAGTATGGATCATGAAAGGTGAAGTTTATGGAAAGAGAGATCTTTCTCCACTTGCAGGAATGGATAAAAAACAATCTGGAACTGGTGGTGGTAAAGGTGGAGATTCTCCGAGAGGAGATAGAAAGCCTTTTAATAAAGGTGGTAAACCAGACGCTCGTAAAAGAAAGTAAATTTTTAAACTAAAGAAAAATGTTACAGCCTAAAAGAACAAAATACCGTAAGGTACAAAAAGGTAGAATGAAAGGTAACTCTCAAAGAGGGCATGAACTTTCAAATGGAATGTTTGGAATTAAATCTGTACATGAAGATGGAATGTTCTTAACCTCTCGTCAAATCGAAGCTGCGCGTATCGCTGCAACTCGTTACATGAAGAGAGAAGGACAATTATGGATCAAAATTTTCCCAGACAAACCTATTACTAAGAAACCTCTTGAAGTACGTATGGGTAAAGGTAAAGGAGCAGTTGAGTATTGGGCTGCTGTTGTTAAACCAGGAAGAATTATGTTTGAAGTTGGAGGGGTTCCATTGTCAGTTGCAAAAGAGGCTTTACGTCTTGCAGCTCAAAAACTTCCAGTAAAAACTAAGTTCGTCGTTGCTAGAGATTTCGAAGCATAATTTATATTTATTATGAAACAATCAGAAATAAAGAATCTTTCTGCAGCGGAGTTGCAAGAAAAGCTTAGTCAAACTAAGAAAGTATATGCTGACCTAAAAATGGCTCACGCTATTTCTCCAATTGCTAACCCACTTCAAATCAGAAGCGTTAGAAGAACAGTTGCAAGATTAGCTACAGAGTTAACTAAAAGAGAGTTACAATAATTGTATTCTGCTGAAAGATGGAAGAAAAAAGAAATTTAAGAAAAGAAAGAATAGGTGTTGTTACTTCAAATAAGATGGATAAATCTATCGTTATTTCTGAAGTAAGAAAAGTAAAACACCCATTATACGGTAAGTTCGTGTTAAAAACAAAAAAATATGTTGCACACGACGAAAAAAACGACTGTAACATTGGTGATACTGTAAGAATCAGCGAAACGCGTCCTTTAAGTAAAACAAAATGTTGGAGATTAGTTGAAATCTTAGAAAGAGCGAAATAATTATGGTACAACAAGAATCAAGACTAAAAGTAGCAGATAACACGGGAGCTAAAGAAGTTTTAACTATTCGTGTTTTAGGAGGTACTAAAAGAAGATATGCCTCTGTTGGTGACAAAATTGTAGTTTCTATCAAAGATGCAACTCCAAACGGAAACGTGAAAAAAGGAGCTGTTTCAACTGCAGTTGTTGTACGTACTAAAAAAGAAGTGAGAAGAGCTGATGGTTCTTATATCCGTTTCGATGACAATGCATGTGTTCTTTTGAACGCTGCAGGGGAAATGAGAGGAACTCGTGTTTTTGGTCCGGTAGCAAGAGAACTTCGTGAAAAACAATTCATGAAAATTGTATCATTAGCACCAGAAGTGCTTTAATTCGTTTTAAGATGATAAAGCTAAAAATAAAATCAGGAGATATCGTAAGAGTTATTGCCGGAGACCATAAAGGTGCTGAAGGTAAAGTTTTACGTGTTTACCGTGAGAAAAACAAAGCGATAGTTGAAGGTGTAAACCTGGTTTCAAAACACACTAAACCAAGTGCTAAAAACCCTCAAGGTGGTATCGTTAAGAAAGAAGCTTCTATTCAAATTTCTAACATTGCTTTAATCGATCCTAAAACTAAGGAAACGACAAGAGTAGGTATCAGAGTAGAAGGAGATAAGAAAGTAAGATTTTCAAAAAAATCTAATCAAGTACTATAGTAATGGCATATACACCTAGACTAAAAGAAGAATATAAGAGCAGAGTAATTGCTGCTCTTAGAGAAGAATTCGGATATACAAACGTAATGCAAGTTCCTAAACTTGAAAAAATCGTTTTGAGCCGTGGAGTTGGTGCAGCTGTATCTGATAAAAAACTTATCGACTATGCTGTTGATGAGTTAACAAAGATCACTGGACAAAAAGCAGTATCTACAATTTCTAAGAAAGACGTTGCGTCTTTCAAATTAAGAAAAGGGATGCCTATTGGAGCAAAAGTTACTTTACGTGGAGAAAGAATGTATGAGTTTTTAGATAGACTTATAACTTCTGCTTTGCCACGTGTTAGAGATTTTGGTGGTATTAAAGCTACTGGTTTCGACGGAAGAGGTAACTACAATCTTGGAGTTTTAGAACAAATCATTTTCCCTGAAATTGATATTGACAAAGTAAACAAAATTTCAGGAATGGATATTACATTTGTTACTACTGCAAAAACAGACAAGGAAGCAAAGTCATTATTGGCTGAATTAGGATTACCTTTTAAAAAGAATTAAGACATGGCTAAAGAATCAATGAAAGCCCGCGAGGTGAAAAGAGAAAAAACGGTAGCTAAGTATGCTGAAAAGAGAAAAGCTTTATTAGAAGCTGGAGACTATGAAGGTTTACAAAGATTACCAAAAAACGCTTCACCTGTTCGTTTGCACAACCGTTGTAAATTGACTGGAAGACCAAGAGGTTATATCCGTCAATTCGGTATTTCACGTGTAACTTTCCGTGAAATGGCTAACAATGGATTAATTCCAGGTGTGAAAAAAGCAAGCTGGTAATTTAAAAAAGTTTATAAATTGATTAAAGGTTCAGGAAGCGGGTGCTTCCTGAAAACCATAATCGCAATCAAATACATATGTATACAGATCCTATTGCAGATTATTTGACTAGAGTTCGTAACGCTGTGGCTGCAAACCACAAAGTTGTTGAAATTCCAGCTTCTAATCTTAAAAAAGAAATAACTAAGATCTTATTTGATCAAGGTTATATCTTAAGTTACAAATTTGAGCAGAACACAGTTCAAGGTTCTATCAAAATTGCTTTAAAGTATGATAAAGATACTAAAGAGCCTGTAATCAAAGATATCCAAAGAATTAGTAAACCTGGTTTACGTAAGTACGCAGGTGCTGCCAAATTACCAAGAATCCTTAACGGATTAGGAATTGCTATTGTTTCTACATCAAAAGGTTTGATGACTGGGAAACAAGCTAAGCAGTTAAATGTAGGTGGTGAAGTAATTTGTTACGTATACTAATTTTAAACACTAGATAAGATGTCAAGAATAGGTAAAAGCCCAATTGTAATCCCTGCTGGTGTAACTGTAGAAGTTAAAGACGGTATTATTACGGTAAAAGGAAAAAGAGGTCAACTGGTTCAGGAGTTTTCGGACGTAAATGTAACCGTTGAAGGTGATCAGGTTTTAGTTGAAAGATCATCTGATCATAAAGACCACAGAGCAAAACACGGATTATTCAGATCTTTGATCAGTAATATGGTAGTGGGTGTTTCTGAAGGTTTCACAAAAGAACTAGAATTAGTTGGAGTTGGTTACAGAGCTTCAAACCAAGGTCAAAAATTAGATTTAGCTCTTGGATATTCTCACAATATTGTTTTAGAAATTGCTCCTGAAGTATCTCTAGAAACAATATCTGAAAAAGGTAAGAACCCAATCGTGAAGTTAACATCATTTGATAAACAACTTTTAGGACAAGTTGCTGCGAAAATCAGAGGTTTCCGTAAGCCAGAGCCGTACAAAGGAAAAGGTGTTAAATTTGTGGGTGAAGTATTAAGAAGAAAAGCAGGTAAATCAGCTTAAAATATAAGATTATGTCATTAACAAAATCTGAAAGAAGACAGAGAATTAAATTCAGAATTAGAAAATCGGTTAGTGGTACTGCTGCAAGACCTAGACTTTCTGTTTTTAGAAGTAATAAAGAAATTTACGCTCAAATTATTGATGATGTAAATGGAGTTACTATATTAGCTGCATCTTCAAGAGAAAAAGAAATAGGAAAAGGTACTAACGTTGAAGTAGCTGCTGCTGTTGGAAAATTAGTTGCAGAGAAAGCGTTAAAAGCCGGGATTGATACTATCACTTTCGACAGAGGTGGTTATTTATATCACGGTCGTATTAAATCATTAGCAGAAGGCGCAAGAGCCGCTGGACTTAAATTCTAATATATTATGTCTAAATACAAAAATGTAGAATTGGTAAAACCTAGTGGTCTTGAACTTAAAGACCGTCTGGTTAGTGTAAATCGTGTTACTAAAGTTACAAAAGGAGGTAGAGCTTTTGGTTTTTCTGCTATTGTAGTGGTAGGTGATGAAAATGGAGTAGTGGGTCATGGATTAGGAAAATCAAAAGACGTTTCTGAAGCAATTGCGAAAGCAGTAGAAGATGCTAAGAAAAACCTAGTGAGAATTCCTTTAAATGGTCAGTCTGTTCCTCACGAACAAAAAGGTAAATTTGGTGGTGCACGTGTATTCTTAATTCCAGCTTCTCATGGTACTGGAGTTATTGCTGGTGGAGCTGTTCGTTCAGTTCTTGAGTCAGTAGGTATTCACGATGTATTATCAAAATCTCAGGGATCATCAAATCCTCATAACGTAGTTAAAGCAACTTTTGATGCTTTATTACAAATGAGAAGCGCTCATACTGTTGCAAAACAAAGAGGAGTTTCTCTAGAAAAAGTTTTTAAAGGTTAATCAAGGAAATTATGGCTAAATTATTAGTAAAACAAGTAAGAAGCAAGATCAACTGTCCTCTTTCTCAAAAGAGAGGTTTAGAAGCTTTAGGTCTACGTAAATTAGGACAAGTTGTGGAGCATGAGTCAAATCCTGCTATCCTTGGGATGATAAACAAAGTTAAACACTTAGTTTCTGTTGAAGAAGCTAAATAACAAATACTGTTATGAATTTAAGTAACTTACAGCCTGCTGAAGGATCAACGCACAATCAAAATAAAAGAGTAGGTAGAGGAGAAGGTTCTGGAAAAGGTGGTACTGCTGCACGTGGACACAAGGGAGCTAAATCTCGTTCTGGTTATTCTAAAAAGATTGGTTTTGAGGGTGGACAAATGCCACTTCAAAGACGTGTTCCTAAGTTTGGTTTCAAAAACATCAATCGTAAAGAATACGAAGGTGTTAATTTAGATACGCTTCAATTATTAGTAGATAATGGTTTAATTACTGATTCTGTTTCTATGACAGATTTCGTAGCAAACCGTCTGGCTTCAAAAAATGAAATCGTTAAGATTTTAGGTAGAGGTGAATTGAAAGCAAAATTAAAAGTAACTGCCCACAAATTTACTGCTACTGCAAAAGCGGCTATCGAGGCTGCTGGTGGTGAAGCTGTAACTATATAACTTATCTATTAAGATGAAGAAATTTATTGAATCACTAAGTAATGTTTGGAAAATCGAAGAACTGAAAAACAGAATCTTAATTACATTAGGATTGCTTTTAGTATATCGTTTTGGTGCACATGTTACGCTTCCTGGAATTGATGCAACTCAGTTAACAGGTTTAGCGGGACAAACTAAAAATGGTTTAGGGTCAATCCTAGACATGTTTACTGGGGGTGCTTTCTCTAAAGCTTCAGTTTTTGCTTTAGGTATCATGCCTTATATTTCTGCATCTATTGTTGTTCAGTTAATGGGAATTGCGATTCCTTATTTACAAAAACTTCAAAACGATGGAGAAAGTGGTAGAAAAAAGATTAATCAAATCACTCGTTGGTTGACTATAGCTATTACACTGGTTCAAGGTCCAACTTATATCTATAATTTATACAGAACATTGCCTGGTAGTGCTTTTCTACTAGGCTTTAATTCACCTGAATTTTTGTTCTCGTCTGTTATCATCTTAGTTACAGGTACAATTTTTGCTATGTGGCTTGGAGAAAAGATTACGGATAAAGGTATTGGAAATGGAATTTCATTATTAATTATGGTTGGTATCCTTGCTCGTTTACCTCAGGCTTTTATTCAGGAGTTTACAACGAGAGTTACCAATAACAATGGAGGTCCAATGTTGTTAGTTATTGAAATTATTGTGTGGTTATTAGTAATCATTTCTTGTGTACTGCTTACTATGGCAGTGCGTAGAATACCGGTTCAGTACGCCCGTCGTACAACAACTGGTGACTATGAGCAGGATTTAGCAGGTGGTAATAGACAATGGATTCCTCTTAAGCTTAATGCTTCAGGAGTTATGCCAATCATTTTTGCTCAGGCAATTATGTTTATCCCTGCAGCTGTAGCCGGACTTTCTAAGTCAGATACATCACAATCTATTGTTGGGGCATTTAGTAATATGTTTGGTTTCTGGTATAATTTTGTTTTTGCAACTTTAATTATTGTATTTACATTCTTTTATACTGCGATCACTGTACCTACTAACAAAATGGCTGATGATTTAAAAAGAAGCGGTGGTTTTATTCCGGGTGTTCGTCCGGGAGCTGAAACTTCAGACTTCTTAGATAAAGTGATGTCTTTAATAACTTTCCCAGGATCTTTATTCCTTGCTTTGATTGCTGTGTTCCCAGCTATTGTTGTAAGTATTATGGATGTACAACAATCTTGGGCAATGTTTTTTGGAGGTACCTCATTAATAATTATGGTTGGAGTTGCAATAGATACTATTCAACAAATCAATTCATACTTGTTAAACAAACATTATGATGGTTTAATGAAGACTGGTAAAAATAGAAAAGCAGTAGCTTAATATATTTATGGCAAAACAATCAGCAATAGAACAAGACGGATCAATCATCGAAGCATTATCAAATGCGATGTTCCGTGTGGAGTTAGAAAATGGACATATTGTAATTGCTCATATTTCTGGAAAAATGCGAATGCATTACATCAAATTATTACCTGGTGATAAAGTGAAATTGGAAATGAGCCCTTACGATTTGTCAAAAGCAAGAATTACTTATCGATATTAAAAGATATTCAGTATGAAAGTTAGAGCATCAGTAAAAAAGAGAAGTGCCGAGTGCATTATCGTGCGTAGAAAAGGAAGATTGTACGTGATAAACAAAAAGAATCCTAGATTTAAACAAAGACAAGGATAATTATGGCAAGAATAGCAGGGGTAGATATCCCAAAAAACAAAAGAGGTGTTATTGCACTTACCTACATCTTCGGATTAGGAAAAAGTAGAGCTATTGAGATTTTAGAGAAAGCTCAAGTTAGCCAGGATAAAAAAGTTCAAGATTGGAATGATGACGAGATCGGAGCGATTCGTGATGCTGTTTCATTCTACAAGATTGAAGGAGAACTACGTTCTGAAGTTTCTTTGAACATCAAACGTTTAATGGATATTGGTTGTTATAGAGGAATTCGTCACAGATCTGGTCTTCCATTGAGAGGTCAAAGAACTAAAAACAACTCTAGAACAAGAAAAGGAAAAAGAAAAACTGTTGCTAACAAGAAAAAAGCAACTAAATAATAAGTAATATGGCTAAAGCAACTGCAAAAAAACGTAAAGTTATCGTTGAATCAACGGGTGAGGCTCATATTTCTTCGACTTTCAACAATATTATCATTTCTTTGACAAATAAGAAAGGTGAAGTTATTGCTTGGTCTTCAGCAGGTAAAATGGGTTTCAGAGGTTCTAAAAAGAACACTCCGTATGCAGCTCAGATGGCAGCAGAAGATTGCAGCAAAGTAGCTCTTGAGGCTGGACTTAAAAAAGTGAAAGTTTATGTAAAAGGACCAGGTAACGGACGTGAGTCTGCTATCCGTTCTATTCATAACGGAGGAATTGAAGTTACTGAAATTATCGACGTTACTCCAATGCCTCACAACGGATGTCGTCCTCCAAAAAGACGTAGAGTTTAATTTTTTTATTTTTATAGTATAAACAAGGTAGAACAAAGATTATCGAAGGATTAGACCTGAATTCATAATTTCTACCTTAAATTTTTTTTAAAATGGCAAGATATACTGGTCCTAAAACCAAAATCGCCCGTAAGTTTGGCGAAGCAATCTTCGGAGATGATAAATCTTTCGAAAAAAGAAATTACCCACCTGGACAACACGGGATGGCTAAGAAAAGAGGAAAAAAATCTGAGTATGCTGTTCAGTTAATGGAAAAGCAAAAAGCTAAATATTCTTATGGAATTTTAGAAAAACAATTCAGAAATTTATTCGAAAAAGCATCAGCTACTAAAGGTGTAACTGGTGAGGTCTTATTACAACTATGTGAAGCAAGATTAGATAATGTTGTTTTTAGAATGGGAATTGCTCCATCTAGAAGAGGTGCACGTCAAATTGTATCTCACAGACACATTACTGTAAATGGAGAAGTTGTTAACATTCCGTCTTACCACCTTAAGCCTGGTGATAAAGTTGCAGTTCGTGAAAAATCTAAATCTTTAGAAGCTATCGAGCGTTCTTTATCAAATTCAAGTCATGTTTATGAATGGATTACCTGGAACAATGATCTTAAAGAAGGAACTTTTGTTTCTGTACCTGCGAGACTTCAAATTCCAGAAAACATTAAAGAACAATTAATCGTAGAGTTGTACAACAAATAATAATTGACTTAGTCGAAATTTATGGCAATATTTAATTTTCAAAAGCCCGATAAAGTTATCATGATCGATTCAACCGATTTTGAAGGTAAGTTTGAATTCAGACCTTTGGAACCTGGTTACGGATTGACAGTTGGTAATGCACTTAGAAGAGTTTTGCTTTCAGCGTTAGAAGGTTATGCAATTACATCTGTTCGTATCGAAGGTGTAGATCATGAGTTTTCTACTATTTCAGGTGTTGTTGAAGATGTTACCGAAATTATCCTTAATCTGAAACAAGTACGTTTCAAACGTCAAATCGAAGATATCGATAATGAATCAGTTACTATTTCTGTTTCTGGTAAAGATCAATTGACAGCTGGTGATTTTCAGAAGTTTATTTCAGGTTTTCAAGTTCTGAACCCAGATCTTGTTATCTGTAATTTAGATTCTAAAATCAAATTGAATTTCGATTTAACAATCGAAAAAGGTAGAGGATACGTTCCTGCTGAAGAGAACAAAAAACAGAATGCTGCAATTGGAACGATTTTTACAGATTCTATTTTTACTCCGGTAAAAAATGTAAAATATGCAATCGAAAATTTCCGTGTAGAGCAAAAAACAGATTACGAAAAGTTAGTTTTTGAAATTAAAACTGACGGATCTATTAATCCAAAAGACGCTCTTACTGAAGCTGCTAAAGTTTTAATTCATCATTTCATGTTGTTTTCTGACGAAAGAATTACACTTGAGGCTGACGAAATTGCACAAACAGAATCGTATGATGAAGAGTCATTGCATATGAGACAATTGCTTAAAACTAAGCTTGTTGATATGGATTTATCTGTAAGAGCATTAAATTGCTTGAAAGCGGCTGAAGTTGATACACTTGGTGATTTAGTATCGTTCAATAAAAATGACCTAATGAAATTCCGTAATTTCGGTAAAAAATCTTTAACTGAACTTGATGAACTTGTTGCAGTTAAGAATTTAACTTTCGGAATGGATTTAGCTAAATACAAACTAGATAAAGAATAATTCAATCCGCTTCGGCGGGTTAAATTTAAAATAGCAATGAGACACGGAAAAAAAATCAATCACTTAAGCAGACAGACTGGACATAGAAAAGCTATGTTAGCTAATATGGCTTGTTCTCTTATCGAGCACAAACGTATTAACACTACTGTTGCTAAAGCTAAAGCGCTTAAACAATTCGTTGAGCCTTTAATCACAAAATCAAAAGAAGATACGACTCATAACCGTCGTGTTGTTTTTGCATACTTACGTAGCAAATATGCTGTAACAGATTTGTTCAGAGATGTAGCTGCTAAAGTTGGAGACCGTCCAGGAGGATACACTCGTATCATTAAAGTTGGAAATCGTTTGGGAGATAACGCTGATATGGCAATGATCGAACTTGTAGATTTCAATGAACTTTACAACGGAGGTAAAAAAGAAGTTAAAAAAGCAAAAAGCCGTCGTGGTGGTAAAGCTAAAAAAGCCGAAGCTGCTGCTCCAGAAGCTCCTGCTGCTGAATCAGAAACGACTACTGAAGCTTCTGAATAATTATGAAAGTAATGATTCTATAGAAATCAAGGATAAGCTAATTTTTAGTTTATCCTTTTTTTTTGATTTTTTTAAAAGAGTGAAATTTAACTTATTTGGTTGTCAGGGTTTTATTTTTATGAATGAAATTTTTAAAAAATCTTGTCAGCACTCTTTTAATGAAGTAAATTTGCAAAATATCTAATTACAGTTGAAACCTTAAAAGTTTCAGAAGACGATTTAAAACAATACAAATTAAAGAATGAAATATACAACACGACAAAGCGCCATTTTATTACTAAGCGATGGAACTATTTTTCATGGTAAATCTATCGGGATCAGCGGTAAAACTTTCGGTGAGGTTTGTTTTAATACCGGAATGACCGGATATCAGGAAATCTTTACGGATCCTTCTTATTTCGGGCAGATTATGGTAGCTACAAATACACATATTGGTAATTACGGTGTTAATGATTTGGAAGTTGAATCAGACAGTATCAAAATTGCCGGTCTGGTTTGTAAAAACTTTAGCTTTAATTATTCAAGAGCGGGAGCTTCAGGAAGTCTTGAGGAGTACTTTGAAAAGCAGAATTTAATTTGTATTTCTGATGTAGATACGAGAGCTCTTGTGAGCTATATTCGTGACAACGGAGCAATGAATGCCGTAATTTGTACTGACGGAACTCCAATCGAGGATTTGAAAAAAGAACTGGCAGACGTTCCTAACATGGAAGGTTTGGAACTGGCTTCAAAAGTATCAACAAAAGAACCTTATTTTGTGGGTGACGAAAATGCAACTTATAAAATTTCGGCTCTTGATCTGGGAATCAAAAAGAATATCTTAAGAAATCTTGCTAAAAGAGATTGTTACATTAAAGTGTTTCCTTACAACTCCAGCTATGAAGATTTAAATTCATTTAATCCGGATGGATTTTTCCTTTCAAACGGTCCTGGGGATCCGGATCCGTTGTTTGGAGCTATTGAAGTTGCTAAAAAGATTTTAGCTGAAGACAAACCTTTGTTCGGAATTTGCTTAGGGCATCAGGTAATTGGTTTAGCAAATGGTGTTCAAACCTATAAAATGTTCAACGGACATCGCGGAATTAACCATCCGGTAAAAAATATAATCACGGGTAAAGGGGAGATTACTTCTCAAAATCATGGTTTTGCGGTTAAAAAAGAACAATTAGAAAATCACCCGGAATTAGAGATTACCCATGTGCATTTAAATGACGGTACAGTAGCTGGTATGAGAATGAAAAATAAGAATTGCTTTTCCGTTCAGTACCATCCTGAAGCAAGTCCGGGACCTCATGATTCTTCTTATCTGTTCGATCAATTTGTTGAGAATATAAAACTAGCTGTGTCTAAAACGATGTAGTTAATAAATAAAGGTGTTTAATAGAGAAAAACCATTTTTAGTATTAAATATTTTTATAATTTCGAAAAAAAATCTATAATCTATTAATAAAAAACAAAAATAATGAGTATTATAATTAAAGTTCACGCAAGACAAATTCTGGATTCCAGAGGTAATCCAACTATTGAGGTTGATGTAGTAACTGAAAACGGAGTTTTAGGTAGAGCAGCTGTTCCGTCTGGAGCATCAACTGGAGAACATGAAGCTGTTGAATTACGTGATGGAGGTAAAGCTTATCTTGGAAAAGGAGTTTTGAATGCAGTGAACAATGTAAATACTGTTATTGCTGAAGAATTAGTTGGTACTTCTGTTTTCGAACAAAATACAATTGATCAATTAATGATTGATTTAGACGGAACTCCAAACAAATCTAAATTAGGAGCTAATGCAATTTTAGGAGTTTCTTTAGCTGCTGCTAAAGCTGCTGCTAATGAATTAGGATTGCCTTTATACAGATATGTGGGCGGTGTTTCTGCTAATACATTACCTGTGCCAATGATGAACATCATCAATGGTGGTTCTCACTCTGATGCGCCTATTGCATTCCAGGAATTTATGATTTTCCCTGTAAAAGCTACTTCTTTTACACATGCTATGCAAATGGGAACTGAAATTTTCCACAGCCTGAAAAAAGTTTTACATGACAGAGGTTTAAGTACAGCTGTTGGTGACGAAGGAGGTTTTGCTCCAAACTTAGCAGGTGGAACAGAAGATGCTTTGGATACTATCAAATTAGCAGTTGAAAAAGCAGGATATACTTTTGGTGACGAAATTATGATTGCTCTTGACTGTGCGGCTTCTGAGTTTTACGTAAACGGAAAATACGATTATACTAAATTCGAAGGAGAAACAGGAAAAATCAGAACTTCTGAAGAGCAGGCAGAGTATTTAGCTGAACTTGCTGCTAAATATCCAATTATCTCTATCGAAGACGGTATGTATGAAGATGACTGGGATGGATGGAAAGCTTTAACAGAAAAAATTGGAAATAAAGTACAATTAGTAGGTGATGATTTATTCGTTACTAACGTGGCTCGTTTATCAACTGGTATCGAAAAAGGGATTGCTAATTCAATCTTAGTAAAAGTTAACCAAATTGGTACCCTGACAGAGACTATCGCTGCTGTAAATATGGCTAAAAATGCTGGTTACACGTCTGTAATGTCTCACCGTTCAGGAGAAACTGAAGATAATACTATTGCTGATCTGGCTGTAGCTTTAAACTGTGGACAAATTAAAACAGGTTCAGCATCTCGTTCTGATCGTATGGCAAAATACAATCAATTATTAAGAATCGAAGAAGAGTTGGGAAGTACTGCTTATTTCCCGGGTTTAAACGCTTTTAAGATTAAATAATTATAAGAGTTATATTAAGATAAACCATTCGTTTTCTAACGAATGGTTTTTTTTTGGACTTTTAACAAATTCATAGCAGGATTCTTTTTTTAATTAGTCTTAAATTCCTTAGATTTGATAAATTATTATTTTAAAGAATTATTTCCGATTATATTATGTCAAAAATAGCCACATTAGAAGTAGATGGTAAGAAAATTGAACTTCCGATAATTACGGGGAGTGAAAATGAATCTGCTATCGATATTAACAAATTACGTGATTTAACTGGTATTATTACTCTTGACCCTGGATATAAAAATTCGGGATCTTGTAAAAGTGAAATTACTTTTTTAGATGGAGAATTAGGAATTTTGCGTTACAGAGGATATTCGATCGAAGATTTAGCTGAAAAAGCAAGTTTCCTGGAAGTTTCTTATCTTTTGATTTTTGGAGAACTACCAACAGCCAAAGAATTGGAGCAGTTCGAAAACGGTATTAAAAAACATACTCTTGTAAATGAAGAGATGAAAAATATCATTGACGGTTTCCCAAAAACAGCTCATCCAATGGGAGTGCTATCTGCTTTGACAAGTGCTTTAACAGCATTTAATCCAAAAGCAGTAAATGTTGACAACGAAAAGGAAATGTATGAGGCTATTTGCAAAACAATGGGGAAATTCCTTGTAATTGCAACCTGGACTTATAGAAAATCTATGGGTTATCCATTAAATTACTATGACAACACTACGGGTTATGTAGAAAACTTTATGCAGTTAATGTTTAAACTGCCTACAGGACCTTATACCGTAAATCCTGTTGTAGTTGATGCTTTAGATAAATTATTTATTCTTCATGCAGATCACGAACAAAACTGTTCTACTTCTACAGTAAGAATGGTAGGTTCATCACATGCCGGTTTATTTGCTTCTATTTCTTCAGGAGTTTCTGCTCTTTGGGGACCGCTTCACGGTGGTGCAAATCAGGCTGTACTTGAAATGTTAGAAGAAATTAATAAAGATGGAGGCGATACGGATAAATTCTTAGCAAAAGCAAAAGATAAAAACGATCCTTTCCGTTTAATGGGATTCGGACACAGAGTTTATAAAAACTTTGATCCTCGTGCAAAAATCATCAAAAAAGCAGCAACAGAAGTATTAGAAACTTTAGGTGTTGAAGATCCGATTTTAGACATCGCCAGAAAATTAGAAACTGCGGCTCTTGAAGATGAATACTTCAAGTCAAGAAACTTGTATCCAAACGTTGATTTCTACTCTGGAATTATTTACAGAGCATTAGGAATTCCAACAGATATGTTTACGGTTATGTTTGCAATAGGAAGACTTCCCGGATGGATCGCACAATGGAAAGAAATGCGTGAAAACAAAGAGCCAATTGGAAGGCCGAGACAGATTTATACAGGACATCCTTTAAGGGAATTTAAGTCTAATAAATAAAAAACTAAAGCTTCACTTAACTGTGAAGCTTTTTTTATCTTTGTCCAAAATACACTAAAGTTATGTTGCAATTAAATGTTAAGAACGAAACATCAAGACTACGGGCTGTAGTTTTGGGTTCAGCCGTTCATAATGGGCCGACTCCTGCAATAGACGAAGCCTATGATCCTAAATCGTTGGAACATATTAAAGCAGGGACATATCCAATCGAGAAAGATATGGTTGCTGAAATGGATGCTTTTAATGCTGTTTTTCAAAAATATGATGTGACGGTTTATCGTCCTGAAATGATCGAAAATTACAATCAGATTTTTGCAAGAGACATTGGTTTCGTAATTGATGACGTTTTCGTGAAATCGAATATTTTACCAGATCGTGAACGTGAGTTAGATGCTATTCAATATGTTATCGATCAAATTGATCCATTAAAAGTGGTACGTCCGCCTGAAGAAGTTCATATTGAAGGCGGTGATGTTATGCTTTGGAATGATCATATTTTTATTGGAACTTACAAAGGGAGTGACTATAAAGATTATATCACAGCCAGAACCAATATGCATGGTGTGAATTATATTAAAGCATTATTTCCGAATAAAATTGTCAAAGAATTTGATTTAGTAAAATCTAAATTAGAAGCTCGTGACAATGCACTTCATTTGGATTGCTGTTTCCAGCCTGTTGGAAACGATAAAGGAATTATTTATAAAAGAGGTTTTAGAGAAGAAGCCGATTACTTGTACTTGGTTAATCTTTTTGGAAAAGAAAACCTTTTTCATATTGAAAGAAACGAAATGTACAATATGTTTTCGAATGTTTTTTCGATAGATAAAAACGTAGTAGTTTCCGAAAAGAACTTTACCCGCTTAAATAACTGGCTTAGGGCAAATGGTTTTATTGTAGAAGAAATTCCATATGCCGAAATTGCAAAACAGGAAGGTTTGTTAAGATGTTCGACATTACCATTAATTAGAGATTAAAAAAAAGTTTCAGGTTTCACGTTACAGCAACATGAAACTTAAAACCTGACACAAAAAAATAAATAAAATGAAACAAACAACAAATGCAATCGTAATGATTCGGCCTGTTGCCTTCAGAATGAACGAGCAGACAGCCGTAAATAATTATTACCAAAAAGTATTAGACGGTTTATTGCCAAGTACTGTAAATGCAAAAGCGCAGCAGGAGTTTGACGCTTTTGTTGAAAAACTGAGAGCTGTTGGTGTTGATGTTACGGTAATTGAAGATACCCTTGAAACAGATACTCCGGACAGTATTTTTCCAAACAACTGGGTTTCGTTTCATGAAAACGGAGATGTAGCGCTTTATCCAATGTTTGCAGAAAACCGTCGTCAGGAGCGCCGTGAAGATATTTTGGATACTTTGGAAGAAAAGGGATTTGAAATTTCTGAGATCATGGATTACACATCGGCAGAAGAAGATGGTTATTTTTTGGAAGGAACCGGAAGTTTGCTTTTAGATCGTGCGAATGGAAAAGCATATTGTGCCTTATCTCCCCGCGCTGATGAAGAATTATTTATAGAATTCTGTGAAGATTTTGATTATGCGCCGGTGATTTTTGAAGCTTTCCAAACAGTAAACGGAGAACGTAAACTGATTTATCATACGAATGTTATGATGTGTTTAGGGGAGACCTTTGCCGTTATTTGTGCTGATTGTATTGATGATAAAAAGGAACGCAAAATGGTTCTGGATAACCTAAAAGAGGATAAAAAAGAAATTATTCTGATTACAGAAGATCAGGTGAATAATTTTGCCGGAAATATGCTTGAACTTAGAGGAACAAATGATAAAAGATACATTGTAATGAGTGCCTCTGCACATCAAAGCCTTACTTCAAAACAAATCGGGCAATTAGAAAAACATGCTGAAATCTTAAGTTCAAGTCTGGATACTATAGAAGCCTGTGGAGGTGGAAGTGCCAGATGTATGATGGCTGAAGTATTTTTGCCAAGAAATTAAATATACCTCGAAAAAGTAAAAAAGGGATATAAACTTAGTTTATATCCCTTTTTTGCATCTGAAATAAAGAACTACATTAAATTACCTTTAATAATATTGACGATAGAACTTACGATATACTGGATTCCAATAGAGATTACGATAAAACCTACAATCCTCGAAATAGCAACAATTCCCGAGGCTCCTAAAATACGGGCCAGATAATGGGCACTTTTTAAAATTATAAAAATCACAGCGGCAATTGCTATAATAGCCAAACAGGAAAAAAGGATTTCTTCAATGTCATGATGTTCCTGATAAAATGCAATTAATAATGAAATCGATCCCGGGCCGGCAAGCATAGGAATGGCAAGCGGGGTTAAAGCAATGTCATTTCTCTGCTGTACTTCATTTTCAATTTTTTTATTGATACCTCGTTTTTTATTGAATTTGCCCGAGAGCAAAGAAAATCCGGAGTTCACAATTATTATTCCGCCTGCAATTCGAAGGGCATCAATACTGATTCCGAAAAAAGTAAGCACATACTGCCCAATGAAATAGGAAACCAATAAAATGATCCCAACATTAATTGCTGTCCATAAAGAAATTCTTGAACGCTCTTTTTGTGAATCATGTTGTGTAAGTCCCACAAAAATAGGTACGGTTCCAATTGGGTTTAATACGGAAAATAGTGCAGCAAAAAGATAAATAAACAAGTCCATAAAATGTAGGTTAGTGAAGTAAAAGTAAATAAATTTTAATATTTAAAAGGAAAATAAAGTTATGATATTGTTTTTTGAGATAATATTATAAATCAATAAGATAATTTGGAATCGTTCGTTTTGAGTACTTTTGTGATATATTTTTAAAAATGATGGAAAACAAAAAAACATTATTACTTGGGGCGACAACCAAACCAGATCGTTATGCTTTTAAAGCAATAAACATGTTAACCCAAAAAGGGCATGCAGTTGTTGCTATAGGCCAGCAAACGGGAGAAGTGGCCGGGGTAAAAATTCAGACAAAAGCGATTCCCGTTAAAAACATTGATACTGTAACATTGTATTTAAATCCGGCTCGTCAAAGAGAGTATTATAATTATATCATCGAAACGAAGCCTAAAAGAGTAGTTTTTAATCCCGGAACAGAAAATCCTGAATTGTATCAATTGTTGGAGCAGAATAATATCGAAGCAGAAGTTGCCTGTACTTTAGTTTTACTGGCAACAAATCAATATTGATCGTAAATACTATTTAGCGTTTTTCAATGATTCCATTTTTTTTGATCCCCCTGTATTTAACTGTTTTTTAAAATTAAAAAGAATGTTGAATTTAATTTGGTGAGAGTCTGGTAAACCATTAAAAGTATTACTTTTGCTGTTATGGAATTTTCATCAAAATTAATCGAAAAAGCAGTTAATGAAATGTCGCAATTACCCGGAATAGGTAAACGTACGGCATTAAGGCTGGTGCTTCATTTGTTAAAACAGCCCAAGGAGCAAACCGGCTTTTTAACACAAGCTTTATTAAAAATGCGGGAGGATATTAAGTTTTGTGAAAACTGCCATAATATTTCGGATACAAAAGTTTGTGAAATCTGCGCCAATAATTCCAGAAATCACCAGACTATTTGTGTAGTGGAAGATATTCGGGATGTAATGGCAATTGAAAATACCGGACAATACAAAGGGATTTATCATGTTTTGGGAGGAAAAATTTCTCCTATTGAAGGTGTCGGACCCGGACAGCTTACTATTTCAAGTTTAGTTGAAAAAGTGAAGTCAGGAAAAGTTACTGAAATTATTTTTGCTTTAAGCTCTACAATGGAAGGAGATACAACCAATTTTTATATTTATAAACAGATTGCGGATTCAGAAATAATAATTTCAACCATTGCCCGGGGAATTTCAGTAGGAGATGAACTTGAATATGCCGATGAAGTTACTTTGGGAAGAAGTATTTTACATCGTGTTCCCTTCGAAAAGACTTTTAAAAACAATTAAATAGTTTCTAAGTCCTGTATAGATTTCCTGAAGACTAAAGGAAAAACTATATTTGCCATAAAATTTTTAAAATGACAAAAAACAGCTTTTATTTTTTATTACTGATCAGCATGTTATTTACATCCTGTATTCCGTTGAATGATCTTGTGTATTTACAAAATAAAAATAATTCAGGAGAACAAAATAATATTTCAGTGGTAGAGTCTAAACCTTACAGACTTCAGGTAAATGATGTTTTACGAATTAATATCAAAGCCATTGACCCTAAACTAGTGTCTATTTTTAATACAACAGAAAGTGTTAATAATATTACAAGTCAATCAGAATCAAGTTTGTATTTTGATGGTTTTACTGTTGATGATCATGGAAATATAAGAATGCCTATTCTGGGAGAAATTAATGTTATTGGCTATACTTTGGAAGAAGTTCGCGTAATGGTTGAAAAAAGACTGCTTGAAGAATATTTTAAAAGTGAAGCAAATGTTTTTGTTACGGTAAAACTAGCCGGATTCAGATATACAATTAACGGAGAGGTAGGAATCAAGGGTAGCAAAACTTTGTTTAAAGATAATGTTAATATAATGGAGGCTATCGCGAATGCAGGCGATGTTACCACAGTTGGAGACAGAAAAGCGGTTACGATCATTCGTCAAACCCCGACCGGAGTTCAAATGAACGACATTGATCTCACTGATGTTAATGTAATGAAATCACCGTATTATTATCTGCAGCCTAATGATTATATATATGTTAAGCCATTAAGACAGAAAACGTGGGGTACTGGTCAGACAGGGATACAGTCTGTTGGGACTGTTATAACACTATTGTCGCTGGCTACGACAGTTTATTTAATTATAAAGAATTAAAACTTCAGAAGGGAGATGTTAGATATAAAAGATTTTTCCATTTTTGAAAATCATTCAAATTTTGATTTTAAAGGATTTCTGTTAAAAATCCTAAGCTATTGGAAATGGTTTCTGGTTAGTTTGATCATTGCATTTACAATTGCTTATCAGGTCAATATTCGTAAAGAAAAAATTTATGCGATGAAGACCCTGATTTCTATTAAGGAAGAAAGTAATCCGTTTTTTACATCTAATACAAGTTTAGTTTTTAACTGGGGAGGGATTTCAGATCAGGTAAACGGTATTTCGACAATATTACAGTCAAGATCTCATAATGAATTGGTTGTCGATAAATTACAATATTATATTGACTATCTTGAGCAGGGGAAGTATAATTTAATAGATTCCTATGGTGCCGTTCCTTTTTATGTTAATATCGATAAATCAAAAGGACAGCTGGCTAATTCACTGATCAGTATATTGTTTGTGAGTGAAAATGAATATAAGATTCAGATTCCCTTTGAAAATAATTCGGTATCCTTAATTACATATTCCACTAATACATACAGTACTACTTCGGTACAACCGACATTATTTGACAAAAAATATAAAGTTGGAGAACAGGTTTCTCTGCCTTTTTTAAACTGGAAACTGGAAATCAAAGACAATCCCGGTTTTTATAAAGGCAAACAATACTATGTAAGATTTAATGATTTTGACGGAACCGTTTCGCGTTATAGAGGAATTAGTGTAGACAGCGACAAGAATGCCGGCTCTATATTGACTTTGGGAATGCAGGGAACCAATAAAGCCAGAATGGTTAAATATTTGAACTCGACCGTAAAAATGCTGATTAAAATTCAACTGGATGGTAAAAATCAATTTGCGACTAATACCATAAGTTTTATTGATAGTACTCTTGTTGCTATGGAATCGCAGCTTAAAGAAACAGGTAACGAGCTCAAAAATTTCAGGAAAGACAAAAATATTTATGAAATTGAAGGCGGTGGAGAAAAAGTTTCAGATAAGATCATGAGTTTTGATCTTCAAAAAGATCAGGTAACCAGAAAAATCACTTATTATAACTCTTTAAAATCATATTTAAACAACAGCGTTGATTATTCAAGACTGCCCGCACCTTCTGTTGCCGGTATAGATGATCCTAACATTGTTACAAATATTTCCAGACTTATAGCACTCTCGACACAGAGATCAGAGATGGCTTATGCTGTAAAAAGCGATAAAATCTTTAAAGATTTTGACAATCAGATGGAAGCAGTTAAAAATGTTTTGCTGGAAAATATAACTTCTGCAAAATCATCCTTATTGTATGATTTGTCCTTGGTAAATGCAAAGATTGGCCAGGCAGAAAATACAGTTAAAAAACTTCCGGAAGAACAGCAGGAACTTTTAAAAATTAAAAGGAAATACGATTTAAATGATAATATTTACACTGAATTTCTTCAAAAAAGAAATGAGGCCGAAATTGTAAAAGCTTCCAATTTATCTGATATTCATTTTATAGACCCCGCTAAGGATATCGGAGACGGATTAGTAGGTCCTAAAACTTCTGTAAATTACATATTAGCTCTGTTTTTAGGGATATTAATTCCTTTGGTATTTGTTATTGTAATTTTTGTTTTAAATAATTCTATTCAAAATACAGATGATATTACTAAACTGACAGATATACCCATCATTGGGGTTATTGGAGTTAATAAAGACTCTGTGAATCTGGCTGTTTTTGATAAACCGAAATCGGCTTTGTCCGAAGCTTTTAGAGGAATTCGTTCTTCACTACAGTTTTTGTACAAAAGGAAACAGCTTAATGGAGCAAAAACATTAATGATTACCTCTTCTATTAGTGGTGAGGGAAAGACATTCTGCTCTATTAACATTGCGACTGTCTTTGCTTTAAGTGAAAAGAAAACGGTTATTGTTGGATTGGATTTAAGAAAACCGAGATTAGCTGACGAGTTTTGTATAACCAATAATCAGTTAGGAGTTGTTAATTATTTGATTAGACAAAATACGGTAGACGAAATTACAAATTCAACTCAAATTGCCAATCTGGACGTAATCCTTTCCGGACCGATTCCTCCAAATCCGTCAGAATTGATTTTGAGTGATGCAATGAGAGAATTAATTGAGGAGCTGAAGAAAAAATACGATTATATAATTTTGGATACCCCTCCGGTTGGTTTGGTTTCTGATGCTTCAGAACTGGTGCAGTACGCTGATGTTACTTTGTATATAGTAAGACAAAATTATACTAAAAAAGATATGATAACTTTGTTGAATAATAAAGTAAAAAGAGGTGAGCTAACAAATGCAAGTATTGTTTTTAACGGTTTTGAAAATAAAGCGAAGTACGGTTCAACTTATGGATATGGTTATGGTTACGGAGCTTATTCAAATGGCTACCATGAGGAAGAGGAGAAAGGCGGAATATGGAACTTGATTTATAATAAATTTAGAAAAAAATAGTTCAGACAAATGAATGATTTAAATCAAAATACAATATTAATTACTGGCGGAGCAGGATTTATAGGCTCGAATTTGTCAGAGTATTTTTTGGAATTAGGATATAAAGTAATTTGTTTAGATAATTTTTCTACAGGTCATCGTCATAACCTAAAAGATTTTGAAAGTAACCCAAATTTTAAATTAATTGAAGGTGATATTCGAAATATAGAAGATTGTAATTTAGCGGTTGAAGGAGTTGATTATGTATTGCATCAGGCAGCATTAGGATCTGTTCCACGATCAATTAACGATCCAATAACAACAAATGAGGTAAATGTTTCAGGTTTTTTGAATATGCTTGTGGCATCACGGGATGCAGGAGTAAAACGTTTTATTTATGCCGCAAGTTCTTCTACATATGGAGACTCAGCCGGACTGCCAAAAGTAGAAGAGGTTATTGGGAAACCTTTATCTCCTTATGCTATTACAAAATATGTGAATGAGTTATATGCCGAAATTTTTAGTAGAACATATGGACTGGAAACAATAGGACTGAGATATTTTAACGTTTTTGGAAGAAAGCAGGATCCCGAAGGAGCTTATGCAGCTGTGATTCCAAAGTTTGTAAAACAATTAATGAATCTGGAAAGCCCGGTTATTAATGGCGACGGTAATTACTCGCGTGATTTTACTTATATTGATAATGTGATTCAGATGAATGAACTGGCTATGACCACTTACAATAAAAAGGCGGTTAATACAGTTTATAACACGGCCTTTGGAGATAGGAATACGTTGAATGATTTGGTTAAATATTTAAAAAAATATTTATCCGAGTTTGACCCAAAAATTGCAGATGTAGAAATAACTTATGGGGATAATAGGGCAGGAGATATTCCACATTCACTAGCCAGTATTGGAAAAGCAAAAAGATTACTGGGGTATAATCCCAAATATTCCTTGCAGCTAGGATTGAAAGAAGCGATTGACTGGTACTGGAATAATTTGAAAAATAGATAAATTAAAATAATTAAAAATCAATTAAAATGAAGATTACAAAAATTTGTTGCATTGGTGCAGGTTATGTCGGAGGTCCGACAATGGCAGTAATTGCTCAAAAATGTCCACATATTCAAGTTACTGTAGTTGATTTGAATGAACAAAGGATTAAAGACTGGAATGATCCAAATACCGATAATATTCCTATTTATGAGCCAGGATTGTCAGAAGTTGTGGCAGAAGCAAGAGGCAGAAATCTGTTTTTTTCAACAGCTGTTGAAAAGGCAATTGACGAGGCTCAGGTGATTTTTATTTCAGTAAATACTCCAACCAAAACCTATGGTAAAGGAAAGGGTATGGCAGCAGATTTAAAGTATATTGAGTTATGTGCCAGACAAATTGCAAAAGTGGCAAAAGATAATAAAATAGTTGTTGAAAAGTCAACTCTGCCGGTTAGAACAGCAGAAGCCATAAAAAGTATTTTAGACAATACCGGAAATGGTGTTCAGTTTCAAATTTTATCAAATCCTGAATTTTTAGCTGAAGGAACAGCGGTTACAGATTTACTAAGTCCGGACAGAATTTTAATAGGAGGTGATACTACTCCAGAGGGAGCAGCAGCCATAGAAGCTCTTGTTGACGTTTATGCCAATTGGGTAGACAAGGATAAAATTTTGACGACTAATGTCTGGTCTTCAGAATTGTCAAAACTTACAGCAAATGCATTTTTGGCACAAAGAATCTCTTCCATAAACGCCATGTCCGAGTTATGTGAAAAAACAGGTGCAGATGTAAACGAAGTGGCAAGGGCAATTGGTATGGACAGCAGAATTGGACCTAAGTTTTTAAAGTCTTCTGTTGGTTTTGGGGGCTCCTGTTTTCAAAAAGATATTTTAAATCTGGTCTACATTGCGAAATCATATGGATTAACTGAAGTTGCAGATTACTGGGAACAGGTTATTATCATGAATGATCATCAGAAAAGAAGGTTTTCAAGTCAGATTGTTCAAACATTGTATAATACAGTTGCCGATAAAAAAATAACATTTTTAGGATGGGCTTTTAAAAAGGATACGAATGATACACGTGAGTCCGCTGCAATTTATGTAGCTGATGATTTGATTAATGAACAGGCTAAAATCTCGGTTTATGACCCTAAAGTTTCCAGAAATAAGATGTTGAATGATTTGGATTATCTGGGAACAAGATCAGCAGATCAGAATAACAGCTCATTAACGGCCTTTGACAATGCTTACGAGGCTTGTAAAGATGCTCATGCTGTTGCAATTCTTACTGAATGGGATGAGTTTTCAACATATGACTGGAAAAAAATATACGACTCAATGCATAAACCGGCATTTGTTTTTGATGGTAGGAATATCTTAAATGCAAAAGAATTGGAAGAAATAGGTTTTGTTTACAAAGGGATCGGTTCGTAATTTTAAAGTTTTTAATATTGAAGTATTGGAAGTATATATGATAAACAAAGCAGGATTGTTTCAATATTAAAGATATGAATTGGTATGTAGTATATACAAAACCTAAATGGGAAAAGAAAGTAGCAGAAAAACTGAATGAGATTGGGGTTGAATGTTATTGTCCTCTAATAACTCAGGTCAAACAATGGTCGGATAGAAAAAAGAAGGTAGAAATTCCTCTTTTTAATTCGTATGTATTTGTTCAGCTTGATGAAACAGACCGAAATACGGTTTTTAAAATTCCGGGTGTAATCAGGTATTTGTTTTGGCTTGGAAAACCTGCAATTGTAAGAAATGAAGAAATAAACATTATAAAGACAAGTCTTAAGTCTTCCAGTGTTTGTGATGTTTCAGTAGAGTCAATTCAGGTTGGAGATAAAATAAAATTAGATTCGGGAGCTTTTAGTAATCAGGATGTGACCGTGCGAGAGGTTTCAAAAACGCATTATATTTTAGTTCTTGAAAGTCTGGGATGTATTTTGAAAATAAAGTACAAATGATTTTTTAGTAAACTTTATCAGAGAGCTTAAACATTTCAGTGTTTTAAGCTCTCTTTTTTATGTGAATATATGTATTGGTTAGAATGAATTGTTTTTTACCAAAAAATTAACACGATTTCTATTTGGTTTATGAACTAAACCCTGTTGATTAAACAGAATGAATATGCTATATTTGCCGAACTTGTTTTTTAAGATGGTCTGAGTTGTTTTTTGTGACTTAGAAGGGCGAAGCCGTGAGTCTAAATAATTAGAACTAATAAATTGAAAGTAAAATTGGAAAAAAAAACGAAAATAGCGGTTATTGGTCTAGGGTATGTTGGTTTACCTCTGGCCAGACTATTTGCTACAAAATATTCAGTTGTTGGTTTTGATATAAATGAATCAAGAGTGAAAAGTTTAAATTCAGGAATTGACAGTACACTGGAAGTCACTACTGACAGTTTAAAACAAGTATTAGTAAGTATTCCCGGTGATGAGAAAGGACTGTATTGTACCAGCTCTCTTGATGATATTTCAAACTGCAATTATTTTATAATAACGGTTCCAACTCCGGTTGATAAAAATAATCGTCCTGATCTAACACCTCTTTATAAATCAAGTGAATCTGTCGGTAAAGTATTAAAAAAGGGGGATTTGGTGATTTATGAATCTACAGTGTATCCGGGTGTTACTGAAGAACAATGTGTACCAGTTTTGGAGCAAATTTCGAAGTTGAAGTTCAATGAGGATTTTTTTGTAGGATATTCTCCAGAACGAATTAATCCTGGCGATAAAGAGCATACAGTTGAGAAAATATTAAAGGTTACCTCAGGCTCAACTCCTGAAACGGGATTAAAAGTTGATGAACTTTATAAGTCAGTTATTGTAGCGGGGACTCATCTGGCACCTTCAATAAAAGTAGCCGAAGCCGCTAAGGTAATTGAAAATTCACAACGGGATATTAATATTGCATTTGTCAATGAACTGGCGAAGATTTTTAATTTAATGAATATTGATACTCAGGAAGTTTTAAATGCGGCCGCTACAAAATGGAATTTCCTTCCGTTTAAACCAGGTCTTGTTGGCGGACACTGTATTGGTGTAGATCCTTACTATTTGGCACAAAGAGCGCAGGAATTTGGATATCATCCTGAAATAATTCTGGCAGGAAGACGTTTGAATGATAGTATGGGGGAGTATATAGCCTCTCAAGTGGTCAAATTAATGATTAAAAAAGGAATTTCTGTTAATGGAGCTAGTCTGTTAATGTTAGGAATTACTTTTAAAGAGAACTGTACAGATGTTCGTAATACTAAAATTGTTGATGTGGTAAGAGCTTTGACAGAGTATGGAATTTTAGTAACTATTTATGATCCTCTGGCGAATGCAGAGGAAGTGATGAAAGAGTATAAATTGTCTATGATTAATACTGTTCCTGAGGAAAAATTTGATGCTGTTGTTTTGGGGGTGGCACATGATGAATTTTTAAAATTAGATTTTTCTGAATTACGAAAAGAGAATAGCTTAGTATACGATGTAAAAGGAGTTTTGGGTACTATAACGGATAGTAGACTTTAATTGAAAATTTAAATTATGAAGGTAGGAATAACTTTTAGTGCTTTTGATTTGTTGCATGCTGGGCATATTAAAATGTTAGAAGAAGCAAAAAGAGAGTGTGATTATTTAATCGTTGGCTTACAAACAGATCCAACCTTAGATCGTCCGGAAAAAAACAGACCATCTCAAACAGTGGTTGAACGTTACATACAGTTAAAAGGCTGTAAATTTGTTGACGAGATTGTGCCATATGCAACTGAACAAGATTTGGAAGATATTTTACGTTCGTTTAAAATTGATGTTCGTATCCTGGGAGATGAATATAAGGATAAAAATTTTACAGGCCGCACTTATTGTGAAGAAAAGGGGATAACGCTGTATTTTAATGTTAGGGATCATCGATTTTCAAGCAGTAATCTTCGAAAAGAGGTTGCTGAGAAAGAATTAAAAAGAGTATAAATGAACGCATCGATAATTCATGTAATTTTAACCGGTGGAGTAGGAAGCAGACTTTGGCCCCTTTCTCGTAAAAGTCGTCCAAAACAATATTTGGAGATATTTGAAGGGAAATCGTTGTTTGAGATGACCGTAAATCGCAACAGTCATTTGGCAAATAAGGTAATGGTTGTAGGGAATGTTGATAATTATCAACTTAGTTGTAAAGTTATGGAGAAGTCTAAGACTTCGTGTTTGAATATTGTTGAAGCAACTCCCAGAAATACTGCCGCCGCTATTGCTTTTGCAGCATTTGCATCTAATCCAGATGATATATTGATCGTTACACCATCAGATCATATAATTGATATGATGGAAAATTATAATGCTGCAATTGATGAAGCAGTTGCAAAAGCTAAGGATGGTTTTATTGTTACATTTGGAGTTATTCCAACTAAACCAGAAACGGGTTATGGTTATATAGAGTCGAAAGGTGACAGAGTACTATCTTTTCGTGAAAAACCAAATGAAACTACCGCAAAAGAATTTATTTCCAGAGGAAATTTTTTGTGGAATAGTGGTATGTTCTGTTTTAAAGCGGGAGTTTTATTGGAAGAATTAAAACAATTTCAACCTGATGTCTACGAAAAATCTAAAATAGCCTGGGAAGCAAATGGTGATGGTTTTTTAGATTTGGATTTATCGTTAGAAATTCCATCAATAAGTATCGATTATGCCGTGATGGAACGCAGTAAAAAGATAAAAGTAGTGCCGGCTTCATTTTCATGGTCTGATTTAGGCTCATTTGAATCAGTATATGAGTATTTAGTTTCAAAAGGCCATCCAGTAGACAGAAACGGAAACATGGTAATTGGATCTGATAAACATACGGTCTTTTTAGGTTTGAAAGATACTATTTTTGTTCATACTGATTCAGCGAATTTAATTTTACAAAAAGAAAGTTCCCAAGATGTAAAAGATGTCTATAATGATTTAGTGAAAAATAACTCTGAATTATTAGATTAATTAAAATTTATTAATGAAAAAAATTCTTATAACTGGCGGAGCCGGATTTATTGGTTCTCATGTAGTGAGACGCTTTGTAAATAAATATCCAAATTATCATATTTTTAATTTAGATGCCTTGACCTATGCGGGTAATTTAGAGAATATTAAAGATATTGAACAAAAAACTAATTACACTTTTGTAAAAGGAAACATTGTTGACGAAGTGTTTATAAATGAACTTTTTTCTACACATGATTTTGATGGTGTTTTGCATCTGGCAGCAGAGTCTCACGTAGACCGTTCAATTGAAGATCCTTTGGCATTTGTAAAAACGAATGTTGTTGGGACCATAAATTTGTTGAATGCTGTAAAAAATCAATGGAAAGATAATTCTGAAGGTAAACGATTTTATCATATAAGTACTGATGAAGTTTATGGATCTTTAGGTACAGAAGGGTTTTTTACAGAAACTACTGCCTATGATCCTAATTCACCTTATTCAGCATCCAAAGCGAGCTCCGATCATTTTGTAAGAGCTTATGGTGAAACTTACGGGCTGCCCTATGTGCTTACCAACTGCTCTAATAATTATGGGCCTTATCACTTTCCGGAAAAATTAATTCCTCTTTTTATAAATAATATTATCAACAATAGACCATTGCCTGTTTATGGTGATGGAAATTATACACGTGATTGGCTTTTTGTTGAAGATCACGCGATTGCTATTGATTTAGTTTTTCATGAAGGAAAAAATCATGAAACGTATAACATAGGCGGATTTAATGAGTGGAAAAATATTGATCTGGTGAAGTTATTATGTCAGATTATGGATGGAAAGCTGGGACGGAATAAAGGAACTTCCGAAAAATTAATCACGTATGTGAAGGATAGGCCGGGTCATGATTTACGTTATGCAATTGATGCATCTAAAATTAGTAAAGAATTAGGCTGGAAACCATCTGTAACTTTTGAAGAAGGATTGGAAAAAACGATTGAATGGTATTTGAATAATCAAGATTGGTTGAATAATGTGACTTCTGGGGCATATTCGTCTTATTATGAGAGACAATACTCATTATAGGAGAGTTTTTACTTACAATGATTTCGTGGTTGTATTAATTGAAAGAAGGACTGGAGTAGTTATGGAATCTACAGAATCTATCCTAAAAGTAGAGAAGGAATAGTTTTGTTTTTTTGTTATAATTAACAAGTAAAGTGTTGGTTTGTTTAAAAAAAAAGATGATGATAAATCTATTTTTTAGTGTAAATTCGCAAACTCTTAGAAAAAACGGTCATGATGTGACTCATTATGGCGAAGCCATAAAGTTTTTTGTGAAAATTAATTTTTGTTTTTTCTAAGTAATTAATAATAAATTATAGTTTTAAGTCATATAATGTTAAATTATAAATTTGAATCAAATTTTCGATTCGTTTTAAGTTAAATAAGTTTTTACAATGAAAAAAATAGTTGTAGTTATCATCGTATTCATAGCTCTTTTACAAACTAGTAATGTAGTGGCACAGGATATTTTAAAAGGTAGCGATTTAAGTAATGTTAAAGTTGATAATCTTACCGATGGTGATATTTCCAAAATTAAAGCGCAATTACTAAATAATCAAGTCTCTATAGATCAGGCAGAACCAATGGCGTTATCTAAAGGTATGAGTCCTACAGAATTCGCGAAATTGAAAGCACGTTTGGAAGCATTAACTATTAATTCAAATACAGTATCAAGTACTGGAACTGCAACTGATTTAACTGCTGTAAGCAGTCAAAGTGCAGTTCAATACAATACTGTTAAAAAAAATGATGATGAATTAGTTTTTGGTTCTGAATTATTTGATAATTCAAGTGTTGATTTTGCTCAGGATTTAAAATTAGCTACTCCCGTTAATTATATTTTAGGACCGGGCGATGAGTTACAAGTCTCAGTATATGGTGTTCAGGAATTTAATACTAGTGTAACAGTTACGCCAGAAGGAAAGATAAGTATTCAATATGTGGGACAAATTTCAGTTTCTGGAATGACAATTGAGGCAGCAACTCAAAAAATAAAAGGATCAATTGCTAAAGTATACAGTACCGTAAAATCCGGACAATCGCAAGTTAGTGTAAGTTTAAATAAAATACGAACCATTAAAGTAACTGTGGTTGGTGGAAATCGTCCAGGGAATTATTCGGTTTCTTCATTAGCTACGGTTTTTCATGCTTTACAGTTAGCAGGCGGCCCTGGGAAAAACGGGAGCTTTAGGGATATCGAATTAGTTCGGGACAACAAAGTTTTGAGGAAAATTGATCTTTATCGTTTTTTGGTAAAAGGAGATCAATCAGATAATATAGGTTTACGAGACAATGATGTGGTTAGAATTCCTGCATACAGCAAGAGGGTGACTTTATCTGGTGAAGTGAAGCGTCCAGGTATTTTTGAAATCAAAACAGGAGAAACATTTTCTGATTTATTGTCATTTGCTTCGGGATTTAATGAATTTGCCTATACAGCTTCAGTAAGTGTAGAACAAAAGACAGATAAAGAATTTAAAGTACTTGATATTAATAAAGATAAATATTCCAGTTATATGCCTAATTCTGGAGATGTTTTTAAAGTTTCCAGGATTTTAGATCGATTTGAAAACAGAATTAGAGTAGAAGGAGCAGTTTTCAGACCAGATACCTATTCTTTTATTGAAGGAATGAGAATAAGCGATTTAATTACCAGAGCGGAAGGACTTAAAGAGGATGCATATACCAAAAGAGCAAAGATAATTCGATTAAAATCTGATTTGACTTCAGAAATTGTAAATGTTGATTTAGGTGCTGCTTTGAGTGGTGATTTAAATGCTAACATTGAGTTAAAGAGAGAAGATGTTTTGACGGTATATTCTATTTTGGAATTTAGAGAAGAGTATAAAGTAACCATAGAGGGAGAGGTGAAAAATCCAGGAACATACCCTTATTTCGAAAATCTTACATTAAATGATTTGGTTCTGCAGGTAGGAGGATTTACAGGGTCTGCTTCGAAAAGAGTAGAAATTGCCAGGATGATTAAGGCAGAGACAATTGATGTGAAGGATTTAAGGAGAGTTGAGGTTTTTAATATAGAGCTGACTCCTGAAAATACTGGACAAATGAAAAACTTTTCATTACAACCATTTGACGTTGTTTATGTTCGAAGAATGGCTATTTATGAAAAACCTTCAACAGTAGTGGTAAGCGGATCTGTTGCTTATCCTGGAAAGTATGTGCTTGCTAATAAAAAGGAATCTGTTTATTCTGTTGTAATGCGGGCAGGCGGATTAACAGCTGATGCAAATATTGAAGGATTAAAAATTATGCGTCCAATAAAGAGAGATCAGATTGAAGATGTTGAAAATGTAAATATCAACGCAACTAACGCTGAAGAGAATCTAGCCGGAAAACTTAAAAATGAGATTAAGTTTTCTACGATACCTGTTAATTGGGAAAAAATTATAAAAGACAATGATCATTATTCAAATGTCACGCTGTTTCCTGGTGATGAAATTGTTGTGGCTAAATTTAATGAGGGTGTAAAAGTGGTTGGAAATGTATTACTAATTTCCGAAATTCCATTTAAGAAAGGTAAAAGTTTTAATTACTATCTGGATGCTGTAGGAGGTGTTGATAGTAAAGGGTGGAAAAAGAAAGGATACGTTATTTATCCAAATGGAAAAGCGGGCGTGATAAAATCCTTTTTATTTTTTAAATCATACCCGAAAATTTTACCTGATTCCCAGATTGTAATACCTGAAAAACCTGAGACAACTAAAATGAGTACTACTGAATGGGTAGGCTTAGGCAGCGTAATAACAAGCCTTGCTTTGTTGATTGTAACAGCTTTTAAATAAAATTATAACTTTTTATGGATAATAAACCTCAAATAAATGATGAGATTTCGTTAAAAGAAATCTTAGAAAAAGCAAAAGAGTGGTATTATTACTTGCTCACAAAATGGAAAGTAATTGTACTGGCGGGAATTATAGGAGCGTCTTTAGGATTAGTATACTCTTTTGTTAAGAAGCCAGTTTACACAGCTTCTTTATCTTTTGCTCTTGAAGATGACAAAGGAGGAGGATTAGGTGCTTTAGCATTAACAAGTTCTCTAGGGTTAGATCTTGGCGGCGGCGGCGGTGGTATTTTTTCTAGTTCTAACTTAACAGAGCTGTTTAAATCTCGTACAATGGTTGAAAATACGTTATTAACACCAGTTAATGTTAATAATAAAGTGATTTCTTTGGCTGAAATGTATATTGAAAATACCAAATGGCGAGAGAAATGGAACGATGAAGTTAAGTTAAAAAATATACAATTTTTGCCTAACACTAATCGTAAATATTTGACAAGAGAACACGATAGTATTCTGGGATTAATTTATAAAAGATTGATTAATGAATCTTTATCGGTTGATATAAAAGAGAAAAAAACATCTATAATTTCAATGGACGTCTCTTCTACTAATGAATTGTTTTCTCTTTATTTTTGTGAAGGTTTGGCGAAACAGGTCAGTAAGTTTTATGTAGATAGTAAAAGTAAAAAATCACGGATGAATATGGAAATTTTGAATCGGCAAACCGATTCTATCCGTGGAGAACTAAATAGTGCTATAACAGGAGTTGCTGTAGCTACAGATAATACTTTTATGTTGAATCCGGCATTAAATGTTCGGAGAGCTCCTTCTGCTCGTCGTCAGGTGGATGTACAAGCTAATACAGCTATTTTGACGGAATTAGTAAAACAAACTGAATTAGCAAAAGTCGCAGTACGAAAAGACACTCCCTTAATTCAAGTGATTGATAGGCCTATATTGCCTTTAGATAGAGAAAAAGCTGGAAAAGTGAGTTGTTTTTTACTTGGCGGTTTCTTATTTGGTTTTTTGACTGTTTTATATTTAATCATAAAAAAAACATTTAATACTATTACTGGTTAATTCGTAGGTTTAATACTATATGTGATTTTAAACTGGGGTATTGGTAGTAGAGTATTGTTTTTGAAGAAAGTAAACTTAGAACATTATGTATGGATTGTAACCCCATTATAAACAAAATTTAATGACTCTTAAAAAAACCTTTGTTATAAATTTTTTATCGGCTTTAAGTATTTTTGTTCTGGTTGCTTCTCCTACTTTAAAAGGGGTTTTGTATTCTAGCAGTATTTTTAACTTTATTCCACTTTTTTTATCTTCAGCGGTGATTGTACTGCAAGGAGGTGTAAATAAAGTTTTTAAAGGTATAAATAATTCATTAGTACCTCTTTTCTCTTTTTTTTTGCTTTTGTTTGTTTATTTATATATATTCTATTATGGATTTCCTGACATAGTAGAATTTGTAAAGTATGTAATGCTTTTTTTAATAGTAATTATTCTACCTCATACTGTAACACTTAAGGCACTAGATATTTCTTATATGTTACTCTTTCTTTGGGGGGTATTCCTGTCTCTAAAGAAAATTTTTTTTACTATTCATTTTACGGAGGAATTTCATTATTTGACTTTGGGGCTTCCTATCGCTGTAATGATAATTATTTCTTTTTTTAAATTGATTAATGTAAAGAATTTTTTTTATAAGTTAATCTTTCTTGCAGGTATATTTATTGGTTATATAGCACTACTATCATTATTTGGAAGATCACCTCTTTTATTTCCAACTTTGTTAATTGTTTCTTATTTATTTTTTAATTTTCTTAAGGGATTAGCGAATTTTAAAGTCAAAGATGTTTTCATGTATTTGTTAGTTCTATTTGTATTGTTTATAGTAATACAAGTGATAATTGATAATTTTCTTTCAGGTTATTTGTTAGATAAATTTTCTGAAATGGAAATTGGTAACAGTGATTCAAGAACAGACGATCTGTATATTCCAGCGATGCATTCTATTGTTAAGAATCCATTTGGAACCGGGTTAGGATCTTCTCAAAATATTATAGGTTTTTACCCTCATAATATTTTTTTGGAAATTGGTATAGACAGTGGTTACATTGGGATTTTGTTTTTTTTTATTTTAATAGTAAAAGCATTTTCTAATTCTCTTAAAATCTTGAAGAGCAATGATATAAATATAACTTTGCTTATTATGATTTTTATCTTTTGGTTAATGTTTCTTTTTTGGAATGTTTCATATGGTTTGTCATCTGGATATGCATTATTTGCATTTTTATCACTAGTACACAGTTATAAGTTTTTAAAAGCAGAATCTTTTCAAAACTAGAGTAGATGAAGGTTTCAGTTATTTGTCCGTTTCAGAATCATCTGTTATATTTAAAAAATAGAATCGTAAATATATTTAGTCAGACTATTTCACTTTTGAATTTGCAGCAGATGATTGTTTAACAGAATCAGTTGAGGCAATATTTTTATGGTGTTACAGTTCAACTAAAATGTTTTTGGGAGCTAACAACAAAGAAAAAATAGGTAACCACAAAAAAACAGAAAATATTGCTTTGTATTTAGATCAGTGGGAAGAGCTTTTTAGAATTAATATTGCTTTAGAACATAATAAATACTTTTGATTTTAAGATCTCAGTTTTAGAGTAAAAAGAAAGTCCTTTAAAATAATGTTTAAAATTAATTTAAATTAATACTTTATGAAAATACTAGTTACAGGAGCAGCAGGTTTTATAGGCTATCACCTGTCAAAAAAATTAATTGATTTAGGTTATGAAGTAATAGGATTAGACAATATCAATGATTATTATGAAGTTAGTCTTAAGTATAATAGATTGAAACAGCTTGGAATAGCAAAAGATAATGCGGAAAATTGGAATAAGGTATGTTCTTCAGAACAATATAATAATTTTAGTTTTATTCGTTTAAATTTAGAAGATCGTGAAGGTTTACCGCTATTATTTGAGCAATTTCAGTTTGATTATGTGATTAATTTAGCAGCTCAGGCTGGAGTTCGTTATAGTTTAGAGAATCCATTGGCTTATGTTGATAGTAATGTAGTTGGATTCGTTAATATACTTGAGTGCTGTCGTCATTATAAAATTAAGCATTTGGTGTATGCGTCTAGTTCATCTGTTTACGGAGAAAATGATAAGATTCCATTTTCAGAAGATGATAGGGTAGATTTTCCGGTAAGTTTGTATGCTGCAACTAAGAAAGCAAATGAATTGATGGCACATACCTACAGTCATTTATACAAGCTTCCTACTTCTGGATTACGTTTTTTTACGGTTTATGGACCATGGGGAAGACCAGATATGGCGCCTATGTTGTTTGCCGATGCGATGAAAAACAATCGGGAAATAAAAGTATTCAACAATGGCGAGATGAGTCGTGATTTTACTTATATAGATGATATTGTGGAAGGTGTAATTATTACTTTAAAAAATCCAGCTGCAAAACATTCAGGTTATCAGTTGTTTAATATTGGAAATGGTTCACCTGTCTCATTAATGAAATTTATTGAATGTATGGAAACTTCTTTAGGAATTACAGCAAAGAAGAATCTGATGCCAATGCAGCCGGGAGATGTGCCTCGTACTTGGGCGGACACTAATGGATTGAATGCTTTGGGGTATAAAAGCAGAACTTCTATTGAAATAGGTGTGGAGAAGTTTGTGGAATGGTTTGAGAGATATTAATAAAGTGAATTTCAAAAAGATTTTTAAAGAAATAGGAGGAACAAAAAGTAATACTATTTTTAGTAATATGATTCTTCTTGCTACAGGTGAAGGAGTAGGGAAATTGATAGGAATAGTTTCTTTACCATTAATTACGAGGATTTATTCACCAGGAGATATAGGTATTTTGTCTATCTATAATTCGATTGTAATGATTTTACTGCCATTTGGAACATTTAAATATTCCGATGCTATAATTTTACCTAAAACAGATGGATATGCGTTAAATGTTTCTGTGCTTGGCTTTATGATAAATGCTACATTCTCTTTTCTGACATTTGTTATACTTTGGCTTTTTGGAATACAGTTGTTCACTATATTTGGAATAACTAATATTACAATGTATTGGTGGTTAATAGGAATTAGCATTTTTTTTATAAACTCATACGAACTACTTTATAACTGGAACCTGCGAAAAGGCAATTATAAGTTGATGGCGAAGACCAAATCTCTTCAAAACTTGACAGGTGAGTCCACAAAAATAATTTTAGGTTTATTTGGAATTAAACCTTTGGGATTATTGATGGGAGCTGTTTTTGGCAGGTCCGGAGGACTTTTAGCATTGTATTCGCAGTATAAAAAAGATTGGAGAATAAATAGCAGCCAATTGAGATTAAGCCGAATTAAATTCTTGTTTTGCTATTATAAGGACTTTCCGGCGTATAGATTAGCATCCTATTTCCTATTTATTTTGTCAACTCAATTAATACCTATAATTGTAGCATCCTTGTATGGAACTTCGATGACTGGACAAGTTGGTTTAGCTATAACGGTAATTGCACTTCCAATTACATTAATAGGAAATTCAGTTGGACAAGCTTATTACAAAGAAATTTCAACAATCAAAAATTATAAAACTAGCGAACTTTTTGATGTCACACTATCAGTAGCTAAAAAGTTATTAATGTTAAGTATTTTACCTTTTCTTGTGGTTTTGTTCTTGGCTAGGCCTATTTTTATTTTTTGCTTTGGTAAACAGTGGGAAAGCGCCGGTGAATTCTGCAGTATTTTGTCTTTTTTCTTGGTGACGCAATTTATTGCATCACCATTAATGAATGTTCTGGTAGTATTAAAAAAACAGAGTAAGACAATTTTTATACACACATTTAGACTTTTCTCTATTTTTGTAATTTATTATATTTCTAAACTTCTAGGTTTTAAAATTGAAACTTTTCTGTTAATATACTCAATCTTTTTATCGCTGCACTATATTTTTGTGGTTCTGAGATTATTTAATTTGATGAAAAATGAAAGAATTAAAAAGGTTAATTAAGGTACTTCTATTACGTATAGTAGTAAAACCTGCAATGTATGTGTTTCAGTTTTTTGAAAGAATGTTCGGCATAGTCCTTTTGGAGAAAATTCAAAAAAGGGGAGAACATTGCGTTTTTGAAGGTTTTGGCAGATTGTATGAAGTTGATAATATTAATATAGGCGAGCATGTTTTTGTTGGAAGAAACTTTTTTATTAGAGCCGCAGGAGGTGTAGAGATAGGTTCATACACACATATATCTAGAAATGTTACAATACATACTGTTAATCATAATACAGAAGGAGATCTATTACCTTATGATAAAACTGAAAATAAAAAAAAGGTAACAATAGGTAAGTATGTTTGGATAGGGATGAACGCTTGTATACTTCCCGGAGTAACAATTGGTGATGGTGCAGTGATAGGAATGGGGACCATTGTTTCAAAGGATGTTCAGGCAGGTGATATTGTAGTAGGTTTTGGACAAAGAGTGGTAGGTAAGAGAAATGAATCTCATACGGAAGAGTTGTTAAAAAAAAATAAATTTCTTTTACTAAAAAAAAATAAATAATGAAAAAAGTTTCTGTAATTGGAGCACTTTGGACCGATAATTTTGGAGATATTTTACTAGCTGATCTCTATACTAAACCATTACTGGAAGATGTTGAAATCGATGTCACTTTTCCTAATGTTGGAAAAGAAGTAGCTAATGAGCTTGACGTTAAGCAAGGAAGTTTTATGGATTTTGTTAAATCTGATTGTCTTTTTTTTATTGGAGGAGGATATCTTTCTGAGCCGCCTGGAAATAAAACTAAATGGGCACTTTCGAGATTTAAGTTGATTTTTGTTTATGGAATTTTAGCACGATTATTTGGAAAGAAATATGTTATTTTAGGTGTTGGAGCCGGACCTATTAAAAAAAGACTTTCCTCAATTATAATTAGAACGTTTTGTAATGGAGCAAAAAAAATAGTGGTAAGGGATAACTATTCGTATGAAACGCTAAAAAAAATCGGAGTGAAACGTGATATCTCAATTTCCTTTGATTATGCTCTTAAATTGAAAGAGACATATATTCCCAAAGAAACAAGAAACACAAGAAATATAGCTTTGCATTTAACTTCTAAGCAACCAGAGCTTAATAGGCATTTGATAAATCATTTATTGAAATCTAATACTTATGAAGATGTATGGTTTATAGAGGATCATCCAGGTGAATATGAAAGGGTAAAAAGCACTAATCCTGATATTGAAAAACTAATAAATGACAAATGGGTTCCATATAGTGGGTATCTTGCAATGGTTGATACTATCGATTCTTTCAGGTTTGTATTAACTTCTAAACTGCATGTGGGAATATTAGGTGCAATTTTTGAGAAAAAAATATGTTCTTTTCCATATCATGATAAGGTAAAACAATTTTATAAAGAAATAGGATTCTCAGGTAATTGTTTTAATTCAGCTTTGAGTGAAAATGCTATAATAGATCATTTTAATTACTGTCTCAATGCCAATAACATAATCATTTCAGAAGCTGTTTATAAAAAATTAGAAACTATCGATGAGGGTATTAACCAAATAAAAGAAAAAAAATGATACAATCTAAGCAAGATTTAAATTATTATTTGGAACAGGATCGTATTTATTTAAATAAAAAACGAAGAAATCCAAGATTTATTGGTGATGAAATATGGAGATACCAGATACTGCTCAGAAAAGAAGAATATCATCACAATGTGTCCAACAAGTTATTGGCATTTTATTATAAAGTAAAGCGTCATAGACTAGGGATAAAATTAGGCTTTGATATTGGGATCAATGTTTTTGGACCTGGTTTATCGCTTGCGCACTTCGGTCCAATAATTGTAAATAAGAATGCTAAAATTGGTGCTAATGCGAGAGTGCATGTTGGTGTAAATATTGGTACCAAAGCTGGTGTTAGTGGAGCAGCAGCTACGATTGGAGACAATCTTTATTTAGGACCTGGCGTTAAAATATTCGGTCCTGTTGTACTTGGGGATAATATAGCTATTGGAGCAAATGCAGTTGTGAATAAGAGTTTTCCTGAAGGAAATTGTACGATCGGAGGAGTGCCTGCTAAAATTATTTCCGAAAAATCATCAGAAGGATTATGGTTGAAGGAGGATGAAATAAAAGTACTTAAAAGCTATTCATGATAAAAGTATTGCAAATATGTTTTGTTTACCCGCCTTCATTTTCAGGTTATGGAAAACAGCTGCATACAGTAAACAAGGAGCTTATGACCCTTGATGACGAAGTGTCGATAACCATTCTTACTGCTTATGGGGGGCAGGAAAAATTAGGGGTATATGTCAAGAGTATGCTTAATAAAACCCGGAATGCTTATAAGTATGAGAAGATAATTTTTTTTTGGTTTTCTCTTTTCTTCCTGTTGAGGTGCTGTTGGTATTTTAAAAAACATGATGTTTTTCACGTAGTTAAAGCTGGGCCAGAAGTAATTGTGCCAAGTATTTTTGCGAAGATTTTTAATAAAAAATTGATCGTTAAAGTTGCTCAAGATGACGTTAAGCCATCAGATAAGGGAAGCGTACTGCAAAGAGCTTTAAGGGATTTGAGAAATTCCTTTCTAAAAAAAGCGGACACAATAATTGCTATAAGCAATAGTATTGTTCTGGATTTAATAAAGATAGGTTACCCGGAGAGTAAGGTTTCGAGTATACCGAATTCAGTGGATACAGAGAGGTTTAAACCTGTTAGCAACTCTGAAAGAGAATTTCTTAGAGAAAAGCTCTCCATATCTGTTTCTAACGAGTGCCAGATCTTTTTATTTGTTGGAGCGATCAGTAAGCGTAAGGGAATTGAGGATTTACTAAATGCTATAGATTTAGCAATAATTGGACAAGAAACTTTATTTTTATTGGTAGGACCATTATACGATGTGCCGGATTTTGAAAAAAGAATTGCTGAATTGAATGAAAAAAAAGAAAAAATATCCATTGTATATAGAGATTTTTCTGAAAACATATCAGACTATTATAACATATCAGACTTTTTGATTTTGCCTTCATATTCAGAAGGAATGCCTAATGTAGTTCTCGAAGCAATAGCCTCTGATGTTCCCGTAATTCTCTCAGATATCCCAATTCATAAACAATTATGTACTGATCCTATTGGAACTACCTTTGAGTTAGGCAATTTTAACTCTTTAGCTTCTATGCTCGAACATGTATCAGGTGGTGAGCTTAGGAAAGATGAGTTTAGACCAAGGGAGATAGCACAAAACAAATATTCTCTACCAAGAGTTGCTGAAAAATATTTTCACCTTTACAAAGATAAATCTCAAAGATAAATCTCAAAGATAAATCTCAAAGATAAATCTCAAAATGACTATTTATCACTATTTTTTGTTTCATGAATTATTCTAAAGATAAAATTTCATCATACATAATAAAAATAGGTGTTTTATACTTGTTTCAATGCGAAGTGTAAAACTTACATTGTGTTTATTTTTAAGCGTTTAGGGAGCCCATTATGAATGTTGTTAGCGCATATAAAAAGCTTCTGAAGTTTTAATCTTCATAATAATCAGGGTGATATAATGTTAGGTTTTCTTTTGATTTTTTTCTGTTGGAATACATCATTCGATTTCAGTACTGCTTACATTCTTTTATCCTTCGTATGTCTTTTGTATTAAGGCTTCTTTTGAAAAAAATAATTTAAAAATTATAATTTATTATGTTTAAGGTATCTGTAATTATTCCAACATATAATAGAGAAAAAACCTTGATTAATGCAGTTGATAGTGTTTTTAATCAAAGCATTTTACCTCATGAGGTAATAGTGGTGAATGATGGTTCCGAAAATAAGGCGATTGAAGCTCTCAGGCTAAGAGCTATGGAAAACAATTGTTTGATTATTCTGAATACGAAAGGTAGTGAAGGAGGAAATGTTGCGCGAAATATAGGTGCTTGTTATGCAACTGGTGATATTCTAATGTTTTTAGACGACGATGATAGTTGGGTTAAAGAAAAGATAGCTAGTCAGCTTGATGTTTTTGAGACCAACTCTTCAATAGGCTTAGTATATTCAAATAGAAATGTTGTTGATAGTAATGGAAAAATAGTTCGTAAGATTACAGGGTATAAGGAGGGTAATATTTATCCTGATATTTTCTTTAATAATTACATCGGAGGAACATCTTCCGTTGCGATCAGAAAAGAAATATTTATGTCTGCAGGTATGTTCGATGAAAAACTGCCTGCCCTGCAGGATTTTGATCTCTGGATTAGAATTTGTGAAATAACACTAGTAGGCTTGGATAAAAGTTACAGCGTTAATTATGCAATAGCTGAAAATTATTCTAATCAGGTTACTGGTTCCTTGGTAAAAAAGAAAATTGCTGTTAATCATATAATAGAAAAATATAAGGTACATATTTCCCAGTTGAATTTATTTCATAAAAGAAAATTGTTTTCAAAATTATACCTGTCTTTAGCAAGAAGCGCCAGAGGGCAGGATTATAAGACTTGTTTTAAATATAGTCTTAAGAGTTTTCTCAGTTATCCAAATTTGCGTTCACTTTTTTTTATTATTGGAGTTTAATAATTATCATTTCAGTATTAGTTAGAAATTTAATTTAAGACATATTTACACTATTTTTTGGTTTAGCTGCCAGATTGTTTTTTGATGGTCGCATAAAAAAATAATTGTTTATATTATGTAAACTTAGTTGCGTAAAATAGAATAAAATGTTGTTGAAATCCGTTATCTTTAAGAATCTATAAATTTGATATTATGATAAAGTTTACTACTAATATTGTGCTTTTTTTGTTACTAAGTTTTATGCTTACAGTGCATGAAGCAGGAGCACAAAATTCGGATATAATAAATATAAGTAATGTGGGAGGTAAAGGTGACGGGCGTACAGATAATACGGATATTTTTAAAAAGGCTGTTGAGCAAGCTGCTAAGAAGTCTCTCCCTTTGTATATACCCAAAGGGGATTATCTAATTTCACCACTTGAGTTTTCATTTAATAATTTGAAAATTTTTGGAGAAGGAAGGATATTGTCTTATAATACGAATCATAAAGTTTTATTGAAAATCAATGGAGATGGCAATATCATCCAGGGAATATCTTTTTTTGAAGCTGATTTTGTACAGGAACTGCTAAATCTGAATGGAAGTAATAATAAAGTAACGAAGGTAACATTTGATACAAAAGCTAAGAGTAAGTCACAAAAAGTAGTTTATTCTGACAGGTTACTTACTTTTTCCGATGTTGATGGTAAAGATAATGTAATTGATGATTGCGTATTTAAAAATGGCAGAGTAGGTGTGTGTGTAAATGGCAGTTTTAAATTAATGAACTCTGTTATTAGTCACAACATCATAGGAATATTAGTTAGGCCATCAGGAAAGAATTCTGAAATATATAACAATACTATTTCTCATAATGATGTTAATGGTAAATCAGGTAACGACGGTATTTTAGCGCAAAGAAATGTTGATAATATACATATCTATAATAACGTAATTAATTTTTCGGGAGAACACGGTATTTATTTTCAAGGCAGTAATAGTGTAATCGAAAATAATAAGGTTTATAATAATAAAAAATGCGGAATAAAATTAGCCAGTTATAATGATAAATTATACAATAATACGTCAAATGATTATTATATAGGGCAAAATAATGTAATCAGAGGTAATTCAGTTTACAATAATGTAGAAGAGAATAAAACGGGAGCTGGGATTTATTTACAGGCTCCATTAAAAAATATTTTAGTAGAGAATAACAATTGTTATAATAATTATCATGGAATCAGAACTACATCTGTTTATAATAAGAGAGCTGATAATAGAAAAACAGAATTGCAGGATATAAAAATTATAGATAATAAAGTTAAGAAAAACAGAGGGATTTCTCTTTGGATTGAAGGGGGAAGTAATATCGATATTTTGAGAAATGAAGGAGATAATTTAGTTACAACAACAAAAGATGAAGATGTAAAAATGGAGTCTTTTGTTTTAGAAAAGAATAAAATTAATAAGATTATGTTACAGAATTTGAATGGAGGAAAAATAATTGATAATCAATACGAAGCGATAGATATTAAAAAATCTAACATGAAAATATCTAAAGAAGAATTTGAGAAAAACAATAAAAAAGTAATTCGTCGCTAATGGAAGTTTATAAGTTCTCGGTTTTAATATCCTCATATTATAAAGATTCTCCTCTCTATTTGGATTATGCTTTAGAAAGTTTAAAAAATCAAACACTACAAGCCAATGAAATAGTATTTGTTGAAGACGGTATGCTTTCTAAAGAACTATATGATGTATTAGATAAATATGCAGGTCTATTGCCAATCAAACGTATACCTCTTAATGAAAATAAAGGATTAGGTAACGCTTTAAAATTAGGATTGGAAAACTGTACAAATGATATTGTCCTGCGTATGGATACGGATGATATATGTGACAGCGAAAGATTTGAGAAACAAGTAACTTTTTTGCAAAACAACAAAGATATTGATATTTTAGGGAGTTGGGTTAAGGATATTGATGATGATGGGAAGATTATAGGAGAAAGAATTTTTCCTGTTAATCATGCAGATTTGTTAAATGTTATTTGGGCATGTCCGCTGGCTCACCCGACAGTTGCTTTTAAAAAAAAATCTATTATCGGTATTGGTTCATATAACACAGGTATAAAAAGAAGACAGGATTATGACCTATGGCTGAGAGCCGCTGCGAAAGGCTTGAAATTTGCGAACATTCCTGAGTTCTTACTTTACTATAGATTCACAGACGATTATTATAAAAAAAACAATCTAAAAGTAGCCTGGGAGCAAGGGGTTATGGGATATAATGGGTTGCGTGATCTTAAGGTAAAAAGGTTTTTTCCATATATAGGGGTATTTTCACCGGTCATCAGAGCTCTTATGCCGAAATTTTTTGCAAAAACCTTTCATAAGTTAACTAACAGATTAGATCCAAGAAAAAAAATAACCAGAACAGTAGAGTTATGAAAAGCATCATTACCGGAGCTTCCGGATTTGTTGGACAAAATCTTTCGCAATACCTTTTAAAGCATTCTTTTGCTGTAGATTCTGTTTCATTAAGAAATTCAAATTGGAAGAATAATCTGCAGGGAGAAGCAATTATTCACCTCGCCGGTAAAGCACATGATACTAAAAACACAAGTGATGCTTCTGAGTATTTTAAAGTAAATACAGATTTAACGAAAGAATTATTTGATGTTTTTTTAGAAAGTGGAATTAAGGATTTTATCTATTTTAGCAGTGTAAAAGCTGCTGCAGATGAAGTTTTAGATCTTTTATCTGAAAATGTAAATGCGAACCCTAAAACACCATACGGACAATCAAAACTGCAGGCTGAAGAATACATCTTATCAAAAGAAATTCCGGAAGGGAAAAGAGTTTTTATTATCAGACCCTGTATGATTCACGGTCCAGGAAATAAAGGAAATTTGAATTTACTCTATAATGTGGTAAAAAAAGGTATCCCATATCCATTGGCAGCTTTTCAAAATCAAAGATCATTTTTAGGAATTGATAATCTGAATTTTATGATTAAGGAAATTCTTGTGAATAAAAATATTGTTTCCGGAGTTTATAATTTTTCAGATGATGAAGTTTTATCTACAAATCAGCTAATCGAAATTATTGGATCAGTTTCAAACAAAAAAACACGATTAATTTCTATACCAAAAGGTCTTATAAACGGATTTGCTAAAATAGGGGATCTTATAAAATTTCCATTGAATTCTGAAACGGTTCAAAAATTAACGGAAAACTACAGAGTGTCCAATAAAAAAATTAAGTCTGCCATTGGGATTGATAATTTACCCAATACTGCTCAGGAAGGATTAGAAAAAACAATAAAAAGTTTTATACAGAAATAATGCAATACATCATACTTGGAATTTTTTTAACGATTTTAATGCTGCTTTATTTTAAAGTTGCAGATCGTTTTAATATTATTGATAAACCCAACGAAAGAAGTTCTCATACAGAAATTACGCTGAGAGGAGGAGGAATTGTTTTCTGGTTTTCGGCATTACTTTACTTTATTCAGAATATAGAGGACAACTACTTTTTTTTTAGCGGAATAACGCTGGTTAGTCTGGTCAGTTTTTGGGATGATATTCGGAGTTTATCAAATAAAATAAGGATTTCAGTTCATTTCTTTGCGATAACCTTAATTTTTTATAACCTGAATATATTTAGTACGGTTTCTGTTTTTTGGTGTATCACAGCTTACATTTTAGCTATAGGGTTAATTAATGCCTATAACTTTATGGACGGTATTAATGGAATTACAGGTTTATACACATTAGCAGTAATGGGAGCATTATGGTATGTGAATACAAAACTTGTATTTTTTACAGAGGAAAGCTTTATACTATACGGAATGATTGCGAGTCTGGTTTTTTTATTTTTTAATTATAGAAAAAAAGCCAAATGTTTTGCAGGTGATGTAGGAAGTATTGCAATAGCTTTTTGGATTATTTACCTGGTTTTGAAGCTTATTTTACAAACAAATTCGCTTATATGGTTACTTTTCTTAGCGGTTTACGGTGTTGATGCTATATGTACTATTTTACACAGATTGTATTTAAAGCAAAATATTTTTGAAGCACACCGTTTACATTTTTATCAAATCTTAAGTAATGAATACAAAATTCAGCATAGACTAGTATCTCTCTATTATGCATTAGCACAATTGGCGGTTTCAGCTCTAACGGTAATTCTTTATAAAAAAATAAATGATATTTTTCTTTACGTCGTAATAATAGTCCCTTTACTTATCATTTATTCGACAAAATTTTATTTACTCAATAAAAAGAAATTACAATAAAGTATATGGAGCCAAAAATAATCCAGGGCGGGAATTTTTCAGATCATCGGGGAACAATTTCATATGTAAATGATTTTAGTTTTAAGGATATTGAGCGGTTCTATATTATTAGTAATTCTGATGAAAATCCTATTCGTGCCTGGCAGGGACATAAATTAGATGCTAAAAACTTTTATTGCTTAAACGGGACTTTTAAAATACACTTTGTTAAAATTGATAATTGGGAGAAACCCTCAAAAGATCTTATTGTTGAAAGTGTTATTGTTTCGGATAAAGATAATAGAGTGATTCACATTCCTGCAGGTTATGCAAATGCGATCCAGGCATTAGAAAGTAATTCTAGACTTATGTCATTTTCTACGCTGGCACTGGAGAAAGTAAAAGAAGATGATGTTCGTTATCCTTCAGATTATTGGATCATCAATGAGTAAAAAAAGAATTTATTTATCCTTAGCCAGACAAAGCGGTTTTGAGCGGCAATATGTTTTAAACGCATTGGAAACAAATTGGATTACCTCTGGAGGACCAAATGTTGAATCTTTCGAAATGGAACTTCAAAATTACCTGGAAGAAGGAGTTCTGGCTGCAGCAGTAAATTCAGGAACAGCTGCTATTCATTTAGCATTAGTTTTGCTTGGAGTTAAAGCAGGTGATGAGGTTATTTGTCAAAGCCTGACATTTTCGGCGTCGGCAAATCCAATATTGTATCAGGGAGCGACGCCTATATTTATTGATAGTGAGGCCGAAACCTGGAATATGTGTCCTCAAAGTCTGGAGACTGCTATAAAAGACAGAATAAAAAAAGGAAAATTACCAAAAGCTATAATTGCAGTTCATTTGTATGGCGTACCCTATAAAGTTGATGAAATTCATGCAATAGCGGATCGCTATAATATTCCTGTCATAGAGGATAGTGCTGAGGCAATGGGAAGTTGTTACAAAGGGAAAAAGTGCGGTACTTTTGGATTTTTTGGGATTTTATCATTCAATGGGAATAAAATTATTACAACTTCGGGTGGAGGCGCTTTAATTTCAAATTCTATTTCTTTAAAAAATAAAGCGGTCTTTTATGCAACCCAATCAAAAGATAAGGCTGTTCATTATCAGCACAGTGAGGTAGGTTTTAATTACAGAATGAGTAATATTTGTGCAGGAATTGGTCTTGGACAGATGAAAATTCTTCAACAGAATTTAATCGACCGAAAAAAGAATCATGATTTTTACAGAGAGCTATTTAGTGCTATTGATGATGTAGAACTTTTTGACGTTTTAAACAAAGAATATTCTTCAAACTACTGGTTAAATGCAATTTTAGTTAAACCAAATAATAAAGAAAATAAAGACAGAGAGGGGTTAAGATTAGCATTGGAAAAAGAAAATATTGAAAGCAGACCGCTTTGGAAACCAATGCATATGCAGCCGGTGTTTGAAAAATTCCCCTATTACGGGAATACTATTTCGGAACAATTGTTTGAGACCGGATTGTGCCTTCCTTCTGGTTCCGGTCTTGATTTAGATGACAAGAAACGAATTGAAAAAGTCGTAAAAAATTTTTTTGCTACTACATAAATAATAATAAAGAATGAATATTGAGAAAACATTCATAAAAGATTTAGTTGTTATTGAACCTATAGTTCATGGAGATGAAAGAGGTTCTTTTTTTGAATCTTATAATAAAACTAAATTTGAAGATTTAGGTATTACAATTGATTTTGTTCAGGATAATCAGTCTTTTTCAAAAAAAGGAACCTTAAGAGGGCTTCATTATCAAAATCCTCCGTTTGCACAGACAAAATTAGTTCGTGTTTTGGATGGGGAAATTATAGATGTTGCTGTAGATTTAAGGAAGGATTCGTCTACCTATGGTAAAATTTTTAGTATTGTATTATCGGCAAAAAACAGGAAACAGCTTTTAATACCAAAAGGTTTTGCACATGGTTTTTCAGTTATTAGTGAAACAGCATCTGTCATGTATAAATGCGATGAATTCTATGATAAGGCCTCTGAAGGAGGAATTAAATTTGATGACCCGTCTTTAAATATTGATTGGGGAATAAATTTAGAAGAAGCAATTATTTCTGTAAAGGATCAGCATCTGCCCTTTATTGAAGAATGTAATAGTTTATTTTGATGAGTAAAATATTAGTGACTGGGGCAAATGGACAGTTAGGCTCTGAATTAAATGAATTATCAAAAAGATATTCAGAATACCAATGGATATTTGCCGACCGAACCAAAATTACTCTTGATAATTTGGAATTACTGAAGAATCAACTGACTGCAATTAAGCCGGATATCATTTTAAACTGTGGTGCTTATACAGCAGTTGATAAAGCTGAAGCGGAAAAAGAAATGGCCTTTCTTGTTAACCGTGATGCTGTAGAAGTGATTGCAAAATATGCAAGAATAAATAAGGCAGGACTAATTCATATCTCTACCGATTATGTATTTGATGGCACATCTTCTGAGGCTTTAGACGAGCGGGCACCAACTAACCCTGTAAATGTGTATGGTGAGAGTAAATTAGCTGGTGAGTCTGCATGTTTAGTTGAGAATCCGGATTCAATAATTATTCGGACTTCTTGGGTTTATAGTAAATTTGGGAACAATTTTGTAAAAACAATGCAAAGGCTGATGGAAGAGAAGGAAGAAATTAAGGTAGTAAATGATCAGATTGGTTCTCCAACTTATGCACAAGATTTAGCTAAGGCAATGATTGTGATTTTAAACTCTCCAAATTGGACACCCGGAATTTATAATTATTCAAATGAAGGTGAAATAAGCTGGTATGATTTTGCACTTGCTATTAAAGAAATTGGAGCTTATAATTGTAGAGTAGAAGGAATTACAACTTCATTATATCCAACACCTGCAAAACGACCAAAGTTTTCATTGTTAGACAAGAAAAAAATTAAAGAAATTTATTTTTTAGAAGTGCCTGACTATAAGGAAAGCTTAAGGAAAATGTTAGTAAAAAACTGATTTTAGGATTTAAACTTTAGATTAGAATCTAAAGGTAAATCTGTTATTTTGGAACTTAGATTTATGAAAGGAATTATTTTAGCCGGAGGTTCCGGCACACGCTTACACCCATTAACACTTGCTATGAGCAAGCAAATGATGCCGGTTTATGATAAGCCAATGATTTATTATCCATTGTCTACTTTAATGATGTCCGGAATAAATGAAATCTTGATCATATCAACTCCGCATGATTTACCAAACTTTCAAAAATTATTAGGCGATGGCTCCGGTTTAGGATGTAAATTCAGCTATGCCGAACAAGAAATACCAAATGGATTGGCTCAAGCTTTTGTAATAGGTGCAGAATTCATTGGTAATGATGACGTAGCCTTAATTTTGGGGGATAACATTTTTTTTGGCTCTAATATGCAGGAACTATTAAAATCAAATACACAGCCCAAAGGAGGTGTTGTTTTTGCTTATCATGTGTCAGATCCGGAACGTTATGGTGTAGTTGAGTTTGATGAGAATTTAAACGCAGTTTCAATCGAAGAAAAACCAAAAGAGCCAAAATCTAATTTTGCTGTACCTGGGTTGTATTTTTATGACAATTCTGTTGTGCAAATTGCTAAAAATATTAAACCGAGTGCGCGGGGTGAATATGAAATAACCGATGTAAATAAAGTATATCTGGAAAAAAACATCCTGAAAGTCGGTATTTTAAGCAGAGGAACAGCCTGGCTGGATACAGGAACTTTTAATAGTTTAATGCAGGCAGGGCAATTTGTTCAGGTTCTGGAGGAACGACAGGGCTTAAAGGTCGGTTGTATTGAAGAAGTGGCCTGGAGACAGGGATTTATTAATGACGAACAATTAGAAAATTTAGCCTTACCTTTAGTTAAATCAGGTTATGGAACCTATCTGCTTGATTTTTTAAAACAAAAGAAAAAAAATACTAAAATTTAATTTTAATTGATTAAATAAAATTTTAAACCTTTAATTTGTATTTTTGTAAGACAGACTATAAGTTTGAGAAAAATAAACTAAACCAAAATTGGAGACAGATAAACAACCGAAAATATCTTCTTTGCTGTATAATTCATTATCACCAAGGAATTTAAGAGCAAATATTAATAATCTTAGTTATTTGCCAAGATGGATTATTATTGCAATTGATGTAATGGTTCTCGTCTTTTCATTTACATTTACCTTTATGCTTTTTGAAGGTACTGCTTTAGGCTATATTATTATTGCACATGATTTTTACTTTGTTGCAAGTTTGATAATAGTAAATGTTTTTTTCTTCTGGCTTTTCAGAACTTATTCAGGAATTATCAGGCACTCGTCTTATATTGACGCCATAAAGCTGCTGTTTTCTCAAATGTCGGTTTTAGTGTTCTTTTTATTTTTCAATTTGGTTTTTGAATTATATACAGGGCATAAAGCATTCTTAAATACAGCACTTTTTATCAATTTAGTACTGTCTTTTTTCGGTCTGTTTTTATATCGTGTAATTGTAAAGCAGACTTTTGAATTGTATTTCTCGGAGAAAACGAATTCGAAATTAATCAGAACTGTTATTTATGGTACAGATGCCAATGCAATTTCTGTAGCCAATGCATTAAAATTTGAGACTCCGTCCAGATTTAAAATTGTTGGTTTTGTAGATAAGAATAATCAGAATGCTTCTAAGCGAATGCTTGACCTGCCTATTTTGATTTTAAGAAAAAAACTACCGGCTTTAATGCGTTCTGTAGCGGCAGAGGGAGTTATTATAGCAGATAAAAGCTTAACAAAAGACGAACAATTGATTATTGTTGATCAGTGCTTAGAGTTTAATTACAGAGTTTATACTGTTCCGCTAATTTCAGACTGGGAAAATCAGAAAGAAATTTCTCAAAAAGTAAAAAATATACAGATTGAGGATTTATTAGAAAGAAAACCGATAGTTCTGGACAGTAAATCAATATCGAAACAGTTAAAAGATAAAACGATTCTTATTACCGGAGCAGCCGGCTCTATTGGAAGTGAGATCGTAAGACAGGTTCTTAATTTTAATCCCAAAACGGTTATAATTTTAGACCATGCCGAAACGCCGTTACATAATTTATGCTTAGAAACAATGAGTATGAATAGTGCTGCCAAAATAGTGGCTGTAATAGCGGATGTGAAAAGTAAAAAAGCATTAGAAAAAGTATTCAAAAATTATAACCCGCATGTAGTTTTTCATGCTGCTGCTTACAAGCATGTTCCTTTGATGGAAGAGAACCCATCTCAGGCTATTTTAACTAATATTAAAGGAACAAAAAATCTTGCTGATTTGTCATGTAAATACCATGTTAGAAAATTCGTAATGGTTTCTACAGATAAAGCGGTGAATCCTAGCAATGTTATGGGAGCCAGTAAGCGAATAGCCGAAAAGTATGTACAGTCTTTGTTTTTAAAGAATCAGAGAGAAAACGAGTCTGGTGTAACCAAGTTTATTACCACCCGTTTTGGGAATGTTTTAGGTTCTAATGGTTCTGTTGTGCCATTGTTTACCAAACAAATTGCAGAAGGAGGTCCCGTAACGATAACACATCAGGACATTATTCGATATTTTATGACCATTCCGGAGGCTTGTCAGTTGGTTTTAGAAGCCGGAGCTATGGGAAATGGAGGTGAAATCTATATTTTTGATATGGGTAAACCGGTTAAAATTATTGATTTAGCTAAAAAGATGATTAAACTTGCCGGATTTATTCCTGATAAAGAAATCAAAATAAAGATCGTTGGACTGAGACCTGGTGAGAAATTATACGAGGAGTTGCTAAATGATACTTCTAAAACCTTGCCAACTTATCATAATAAAATTATGATTGCCCAGGAACTTCAGGATGAATACATTGATCTGCACAGTGATATTGATGAATTAATTGGAATTGCCGATTTTTACGATAATTCTGATATCGTAGCAAAAATGAAAAAAATTGTTCCTGAGTTTAAAAGTATGAATTCTGCTTTCGAGGTTCTGGATAAATAGTATTCTTTGTCAAATAAAAATTTTCAATAAAAGTTAAAGGTGTTTTTTTAAAAACGCCTTTTTGCTTTTTATATATTAATAAATAGCTTAAAAATCTGGTTAATTTAAGGATTCGCAGATTAACCATTTTTAATACTGCTAAGCCAAATTGTATATGAATACTAATAATTCTGAAGAGTGGTTGTTTGAAATAACACCCAAAAATAAATTCCTTTCATTAAACTTAAAAGAAGTCTGGCAATACCGGGATTTATTATTTCTGTTTGTTAAGCGGGATGTAATTACGGTTTACAAACAAACGGTATTAGGGCCGTTATGGTATTTAATACAGCCTTTATTTACTTCTGTAACTTTTACCATAATATTTAATAACGTTGCTGGTATTAATACAGGTCCGGTTCCGCCTTTTTTGTTTAATCTTGCAGGGATTACGGTCTGGAACTATTTCACCGCTTGTTTAAACGGAACTTCCGATACTTTTAAAGCTAATGCCGGCATATTTGGCAAAGTGTATTTTCCCCGTATCATTACACCACTTTCAGTTGTTATTTCAAACCTTATCAAATTTGGAATTCAGTTTCTGATTTTTATCGCTTTTTATATTTTTTATTACGTAAAAGGTTCTGACCTGAATTTAAATGGGATGCTGCTTTTTTTTCCGCTTTTAATCGCTGTTATGGGAATTTTAGGTTTAGGATTAGGAATGCTTATTTCGTCAATGGTAACTAAATACAGGGATTTTAGTTATTTAGTAACATTTGGGATCCAGCTTCTCATGTATTTATCGGCAGTAATGTACCCAATGGAACTTATTAAAGCAAAATTACCGGGATATGGATGGATTGTAGAATATAATCCGCTGGCCTATATTGTCGAATCAGCGCGATATATGCTATTGGATGTGGGACAAATTTCACTGCCGGGACTGGCTTATACTTTGGCAGTTACCATTGTTGTATTTTTTACCGGCCTTTTAATTTTTAATAAAACCGAGAAAAGTTTTATCGATACCGTATAGTCATAAACGGTTTAATTTATTTTAAATAACGAACAATTACGATCTAATTAATTGGAAAAAGATATTATTTTAAAGGCAGAGAACATCTCTAAACAATATCGTTTAGGGCAGGTGGGAACAGGTACCATAAGCCATGATTTAAACAGATGGTGGCATCAGATTCGGGGAAAAGAAAACCCGTATATACAAATTGGTGAAACAAATGATCGTTCTACCAAAGGAAGTTCTGAATATGTGTGGGCTCTTAAAGATATTAATTTTGAAGTAGAACGCGGAGAGGTTCTGGGAATTATTGGTAAAAACGGGGCAGGAAAATCAACGCTTCTGAAAATATTATCTAAAGTAACAGCACCTACAACGGGAAGTATAAAGTCAAAAGGAAGAATAGCTTCATTACTGGAAGTGGGTACCGGTTTTCATGGAGAAATGACAGGAAGGGAAAATATCTTTTTAAATGGTGCCATTCTGGGGATGAGCAAAAAAGAAATAGCCTCTAAACTCGATGAAATCATAGAATTTTCAGGATGTGAGCGTTATATAGATACCCCTGTAAAAAGGTACAGCAGCGGAATGACTGTTCGTTTAGCATTTGCTGTCGCTGCTTTCCTTGAACCGGAAGTTCTGGTTATAGATGAGGTTCTGGCAGTAGGTGATGCTGAGTTTCAGAAAAAAGCTATTGGCAAGATGCAGGATATTTCTAAAGGAGAAGGGCGTACCGTTTTATTCGTGAGCCATAATATGGCAGCTGTAGAAACTTTATGTACAAGAGTTATCAGTATGCATAACGGGAGTATTTTTGGAAATGGTAATCCTACAAAGGTTATATCGGAGTATTTACAAAGCACTTCTTTTTCAGAGCGGGTACTGTCTTTTGATTCCATTGGTGATGCTAAAGGGAATGAAAATATTAAAATAATGTATGCCGCTGTTGAAAACGCTTCTTCTGAAAATAAAAATGACATTCTGGATGTAACCTCGGCTATTGATTTTAGATTAAAAATTATTAATCAGACAGATAAAGAAAAGCTTTCTCTGGGGTTTGATCTCAGGACAATTAAAGGGGATGTTGTTTTTGGTTCAGGAAATAAATTTGACTGCAGAATTAATGAGATCACAGATGTCAGCTGCAGGATTCCAGCCAATTTTTTAAATGATGATGTTTATCAAATTCATTTTTACTCTCATTCAAATGAAATGCGCCCATTATTTAACGATGAGGAGCTATTGACGTTTGAAATCAAAGATGTAAAAAGAGATTCAGGCTATCTGGGTAAGATTAACGGAATGATAAGACCACAGCTGGAATGGAAAACAGAATAAAAAAGAACCTGTTTAAAGTCTTTAATGCTAAAACAGAAGCAGCCGGACTTTCTTTGTTCCGAATCCTGTATACTTTGGTATTGTCTGCAGAATTGATACAATTGTATAAGTTTAGGAATATAATATACGATCATATTCCTTTTTCGTATCCTGGTGAAATAGATGTTTCGTTACTTTTCTATTTTTGGTTTGCGGTTCTTTTATTACTTTTTTTAGGCTTGTATACCCGATTTGCCTCAATTGTTAACTATTTGTTTTCAGTTATTATTTTTAGTTCAGCGTCAAAATTTGAATATCATGTTTATTACGTTTATGTAGGGATCAATTTTTTAATGATGTTTATGCCGGTGAGCAGAGTATTTTCTTTGGATAATTTATTGTTGAAGTTAAAATTTTCAACGCATCACAAGAGATACAAAACAGATACTAAAATTTTACAGCTAAATTATTTAATGCCGGTTTTTGTTGGAATAGGTCTGGTTTATATTGATTCTGTTTTTCATAAACTTTCAAGCAGATTATGGGTCGACGGACTTGGTGTATGGCTGCCTTCGAGTCTGCCTATGATAACCTGGAACAATACTTCAGTTTTACTCAATCAGGAATGGCTGGTTAAATTTTTAGGTTATCTGGTGCTAAGTTTTGAAATTGTATTCGTTTTTTTATTCTGGTTTAAAAAATGGAGAATGCCCTTACTGATTTTAGGTGTTTTTTTTCATCTGGGTATTTTAATAGCGTATCCAATACCCTATTTTGCATTAACCTATATTGCTCTCTATTTGCTGCTGGTTCCTTCTTCTGTATGGAAAAGTATAGCAGAGAAAGTAAAATTTAAAAAGGAAAGTTATACCTTTTATTATGATGCCGAATGTTCTCTTTGTCATAAGATGGTTATAATTATAGATCATTTTGATGTATTTCACAGAACCAGATGTAAAACGGTACAGGATCATTACTTTACAGAAGACGCTCTTAAAAAATTAAATAAGGAGGATTTACTGGCCAATGTTCATGCCGTAAACAAAAATGGAAAAATAACAATAGGATATTGGGCCTATATTGAACTTTTAAAAGCTTTATTATATACTTATCCGTTAGCTGTTTTGGGCAGCCTGCCCGGTATTTCGTTTTTAGGACAAAAACTGTATCAGTATTTTAAAAGAAACCGCTCTGCATCCAGATGGACTCCTGAAAATTCTATACCACCTGTTTACAATATACCTGCTGCTGAAGATCAGGATTTTTTGTTGAAAGGCTGGAACAGAATGAAGATGACTCAGCTTTTCTGGAAAGGCGTTTTTGTTTTATTTGTATTGGGACAACTCCTTATGATTTGGTTTTCTCCTGTAGTCCAGAATCATTTTCCCTGGAAATACCGATTAAATAAAATGGCCAGTATCTCTTATCAGGAATCGAAATGGTTCTTGACAAAATATCTGGGAATAACGCATCATACCGTTTTTTTAGATGAACATTTTCGAGAATTTAACCATATTGTTAAAATTACCTATTGGGATAACCATAAAGAAACGATAGTACCCATAATTGACGATAATGGTATGCCGGCGGAGTATACGGCAGGCGGAATATGGCGGAATATCTCTTTTAACGTTATTACAAAAAACATTGAGAAAAATAGAATTGAAAAAGGCATTTTGCCCTATTTAAAATATTATATAAACGAAAATAAAATTGGAAAAGGCGAATTTGAATTTTATATTAAAGAGATTGAAATTCCAGGTAAATGGGAAAAAGATTTTCTGGCTAAACAAATAGCAAAACCATGGAATAAAGTGGGGAAATGTAAAATAATGAATGACTCTTTAAGTTTTTCATGGAATTCCAAAATGGGCGAGATTTTAGAGAAAGAGTCTCATGGTAAATAAAGTTTTTTTTAATGGGCTCAATGAGTTAAGAGCTTTGGCCGCTTTTGCTGTACTTTTTCATCATGTTGAATTATACAAACACCATTTGTCTATTGTATCTTTATATGATTATAAGGTAGTAAATCATTTTATTCAAAGTTTAGGCAAAAACGGAGTTTGTCTTTTCTTTGTTTTATCGGGTTTCTTAATTACCTATTTACTTTTAGAGGAAAAAGTACAAACAGGGAAAATTTCAGTCTCAAAATTTTATGGGAGAAGGATTTTAAGAATCTGGCCTCTTTATTTTATTATTTTAGGGGTTGGGTTTTTCTTAATTCCACTTATGTATTTTAGTTTCCCTGACTTTTTTGAAGCTCAGGTATTTTACAATGAAAGGATCAGGAATCTTGTATATGGCAAAAATCTGCTGCTTTTTTTATTCTTTTTATCCAATATTGCTTTATCATTTTTTGGAGGCGTTGCCGGTGCAGCGCAGTCCTGGAGTGTAAGTGTTGAAGAGCAGTTTTATTTTATATGGCCCTGGATCGTAAAATGGTTTTATACTAAACTATGGATTGTTTTATTCACGATAATTATAAGTATATCTATTGTAAATTACAATATCGATACCCTGAAATCATATCCTTTCCTTCATGCATTTTTTATCTCTTTTAAAGTAGATTTCATGGCAATAGGAGCTTTGGCGGCGATAGCATACAGAAAATATAAGCCCTTTATCCGGCAGATAATTATTGCTAAATGGGTAATTGCTTCAGTTTTACTTTTAATATTAGTGCATCTGTATTATGAGATTTCTAATATTACTTTAGGCTTAAGTTTTGGATTACTGATTTTAATTTTTATAGAAAATAAAGTCAAAAACAAGTTGCTTTCAGAATTAGGAAAATGGTCCTATGGAATTTATATGTACCATCCCTTAGTTATGTATGTATCTTTTTCGGTTGTAGATCAAATGAAAATAGAATCATTAATCTCGAAAAATTTGGCATATTACACTTTAATCATCGGGGTTACCGTTTTATTAAGCAGTTTTTCCTATAGATACATTGAGGAGCGTTTTCTTAAATTGAAAAATAAAATTTCGGTTATTGCATCAGGAGATCATTTATGATAGTACTTATTACAGGAATATATGGATTTGTAGGAAGTTGTCTGGCTGAAAGAATGTCAGAAAAACATACGGTTATTGGATTATATCATACAGAAAAAAATGTCGTCTTTCAATCAAAAATAGCTTGTTTCAATAAACTGGAATTAATAGATACAGTTCCCGATTTAATTATCATGTGCCATGCTGCGGTAGCATCGGGAAATGTCGTTATTGATGAGGAAAGCCTGACAGGAAGTAACGTAGAATTTACAAAAGCATTAGTTAGAAAATTTCCGAAAGTTAAAACAATATATACATCCTCTGTATCTGTTTTTGGAAATACGGAACAGATAATCTCAGAAAGTACAACTGTTAATCCTCAGACTTCTTATGCCAAATCAAAATTATTGGGAGAAAAAGCCGTGTTACAAAATGAAAACGCTGTCATTATCAGGTTTTCATCATTATACGGAAATGGGATGAAAGAGAATACCTTAATACCCAACTATTGCAATCAGGCTTTGAACCGGAAATCAATTGAAGTGTGGGGTAACGGAGGCCGGTTTCAAAATTATCTTCACATTACTGATGCCGTTAGTTTGATTGAAAAAACGGCAGAGTATAAACCAAAAATTAATTTTCCGGTTCTGGGTGCTGCCTCAAAAGAATATTCAAATGACCAGGTTGCCGGAATAATTTCTGATCTGACCGGTGCAGCGATTAACTATGTTAAAGAAGACTCATCAATATCTTTTCATTTTAATAATGAAATGACACAAAATATATTAAATTGGTGCCCGAAAACAGAACTTGAAAAGGGCTTGAAAGATTATCTGGAATGGAAAAAAAAGTAGTTTTAGTAACCGGAACCGGAGGAAATGTGGGGCAGGGGGTTTTAAGAAATATAAAATCAGCCGGCTTGGATATTTCTATAATTGGAACCGATGTGAGTTCCTTTACTGCGGGAAATCATCTTTGTGATTTTACATATGAAGTTCCTTATTCCTATTCTGAAGAGTACATTCCCGTTATCAGAGAAATTATTGAAAAAGAAAATGTGGATTTAATTATCCCCACAACGGACTACGAAGTGTATTATCTGGCACTAAACCAAAAGAACTTAAAAGCACAAGTTGCAGCAAGTGATGCGGAAACAGCCGGAATTTATCTTGATAAGTATAAAACATATTTACATCACCAATCATTTAATATTCCGTTTTCACCATCCTGGCTTCCTCATGAATTTAAAAATGAAATAAACGATATTATTGTAAAACCGCGTGAAGGAAGAGGTTCCAGAGGAATTTTTATTAATCCGGAAAAGCCGGAAGGTTTTTCGGTGGAATTTATGATTCAGCCGCTGCATAAAGGCATAGAAATTACAACTGCTTTTTATGTGAAAAAAGACGGCAGCCTGCACGGATTGTTCACCATGCAGCGTGAATTAACAAATGGAGCCACTTCAAAATCACAGACAACAAAAAAATATGATGCTGAATTACGACAGATCATAGAAAAAATGATAGCAGCTGGAGGTTTAAGGGGAAGTATAAATCTGCAGTCGATCGTGACAGAGCAGGGCGAAATAATTCCTTTTGAAGTAAACTGCAGAATATCGGGAACAAATTCTATCAGACATAATCTGGGATTTCAGGATGTTAAATACACAATTCAGGAGTATCTCTTAAATGAAGAACCGGATGAAGTAAATGCGATTGACGGAATCGCTGTAAGATTACTGTATGATGTAATATATCCAAATGCACAGAATGAATTAGATTTGAATAATAGTACATCCCCACATATACTATATTAATGAAATATTTGCTATTAGATGCAGCAGGTACACTTCTGCATAAACCGGATTTGTTTGATAAGATAACCGACGCTTTACATCGTAACGGATTTATAGTTCCTTTGGATAAACTAAAATACAACCATAAATTACTCTCGGAAACAATACGTTTTCCGGATAGAACCGATGCCGGTTTTTATGACTATTTTAATTCAGAATTACTGTGTTCTTTAGGGATTGTTCCGACAAAGCAAATAACAGCTGACCTTTTTCAGTCGTGTTCTTATCTGCCCTGGGAAAAATTTGATGACACCAGTATTCTGAACGAAATTAAAATTCCTATGGGAATAATTTCTAATTTTAATTCCTCACTTAGAAGTAAAATAAACGAACATTTTGGATCTGTCTTTTCTGATTTTTTTGTTTCGGAAGAAATGGGAGCTGCCAAACCATCGATTGAATTTTATCAAAAAGCATTAGATACGATAGGTTTAAATGCTGAAGATATTCTATATGTTGGTGATTCCTTAAAATTGGATATAATACCGTCACTTGAGTTAGGTTTTAATTCTTATCTGATAGACCGGGATAATTTTTATTTAAATACTTCCTATAAAATAACCTCGCTTTCAGAACTTAAAAATATAATGCACTTGTAGTATGAAAACTTTAGGAATTATTGGTGCAGGAGATCTCGGTCAGCAAATTGCCCACTATGCCATATCTGATCATCATTACGGGAGAGTAGTGTTTTTTGATGATTTTTGCAGTGAGAAAAATATACTTGGAAATGCTGTACTTGGAAAAACAGCAGATGTTGAACGTGTTTTTCAGTTAAAACAGTTTGACGAACTGATCATTGGAATAGGATACAAACATTTAAAAGTAAAGAAAGAACTCTTTGAAAAATTTAAAGCTAAAATTCCGATGGGAAAGCTGATACATTCAACTTCATGGATCGATCCGACAGCAGTTATAGAAAATGGCTGTGTGATATATCCGGGGTGTGTAATTGATGCCAAAGCCATTATAAGAGAAAACACTATTTTAAATGTGGCCTGTACTATTGCTCACGACAGCAGTATAGGGAGCCACTCTTTTTTATCGCCAAGAGCTGCTGTGGCAGGATTTGTTTCTGTAGAAGAACAATGCTTTATTGGTATCAATTCTACGATCATTGATAATGTACAGATTGTTAACAATACTCAGCTGGGAGCTGGTTCTTTAGTATTAAAATCAATAGAAAAAAGTGGATTATATGCAGGTAGTCCTATACGATTTATAAGATAATGATAAATTTTAATAAGCCTTATTTAACCGGCGACGAAACCAGGTATATCGAAGATGCGGTAGCTTCCGGTAAAATTTCGGGAAATGGTAAGTACACACAGCTGTGCCAGAATTTTTTTGAGAAGCATTATCACTTTGGAAAATGTCTGCTTACCACATCCTGTACAGATGCTTTGGAGATGGCGGCCATTTTAATCAATATTGAACCCGGCGATGAAGTAATTATACCGTCGTATACTTTTGTGTCTACTGCCAATGCGTTTGTACTGCGGGGAGCAAAAATTGTTTTTGCCGATTCTGGTGCCGATAATCCCAATATGGATGTAAGTAAGCTGGAATCTTTAATTACACCAAAAACGAAGGCCATAGTACCGGTACATTATGCAGGAATGGCCTGCGATATGGACGTAATTATGGAAACAGCCCAACGCCATAATTTGTTTGTAATAGAAGATGCCGCACAGGCCGTTGACAGTTTTTATACCGGAAAGGATGGTATAAAAAGGGCATTGGGCTCTATAGGGCATTTAGCCGCTTTTTCTTTTCACGAAACTAAAAATATAATTTCAGGAGAAGGAGGAATGCTTGCTGTAAACGACAGCCAGTTTTTTGAACGTGCCGAAATAATCTGGGAAAAAGGAACCAATCGTTCCGCTTTCTTCAGAGGCGAAATAGATAAATACGGATGGGTAGATATTGGATCCTCTTTTTTACCATCAGAAGTTATAGCGGCTTTTCTTTGGGCGCAAATAGAACATCTCGATCAGATTCAGCAAAAAAGAAAAGAGATCTGGAATATCTATTACAGCGGTTTAGAGAACGTTAGTAAAAATGGAGTCTTTGCACTGCCAGTCATTCCGGACTATGCCACAAATAATGCTCACATGTTTTATTTGGTTTTCGAATCTGTAGAAAAAAGGGGAAAGTGTATCGAAGCTTTAAAAAACAATCAAATTCACTCTGTATTTCATTATCTGAGCTTACATAAAAGTCCTTATTACAGTGATAAACACAGAGGAGGAGATTTAATGTTTAGTAATTATTATTCAGAAAACCTGCTTCGCCTGCCTTTTTACTATGAGTTGGGGCATCAGGATCAGCAGAAGATTGTTGAAGTTATAAAAGAGTTTGCAGACAATGTCTAGAATTATTCATATTTGTGAAGACGAAAAATTTATTAATTCAGCTATTGAACAGTTCGGAATTTGTTTTCCCCAGAGAAACACTTTTTATGTAGTCAGTGCTCAGCTTAAAGCTGAATTTACGCATGTGAAGCCTCAGCCATTTGTTCAAAAATGTACTGAAAAGGAATTGATTTTGACTGCAGGACAGGTTCAAAAAACAGATATTGTAATACTGCATAGTTTAGCGGTCCCTTTTTATAACTTTATTCTGGAACTGCCAAAAGAAACATCTGTTGTCTGGTTATGTTTTGGTTTTGAGGTATATAATGATTCGGTTTATTACAATCCCGGACATTTATATGATTCAATTACCACAGCCCGATTCCGGCAGCTGAAACCCGCTTCATCTAAAAAAAAGATGAAAGAATTTATAAGGCCTTATTACCGAATATTAAAAAAGGAACTGCCTTTATCCCCAATAGAGTATAAAAATAAAGTCATGAAAAGAATTGACTATTTGGGCAGTTCTTTTGAAGACGAATTTAGGGTAATCTGCAGACTGATAAAACAGAAAAAACGGTTTTTTGCTTTTTGGTATTATCCGTTAGAACAGATATTAGATATTTCGCAAAAAGTAAAAAAAGATAAAACAACCATTTTAATTGGAAATTCGGGAAGTATTACCGGAAATCATTTAGACGTTTTTGAAAAAATAAAAGACTATAATCTGATAGCTGAAAAAATTGTTACTCCTTTAAATTATGGAGAACCGGGCTATATCGATACTATTACAGCTGAAGGATACAAGAGCTTTTCCGAAAAATTCCGGCCTTTATTAGAGTTTATACCTTTAGAACAGTATAATACCATTCTTCAGGATGTTGGAACGGCAGTTTTTAATAACAAACGACAGCAGGCTTTGGGCAATGTGATCGCTTTATTATGGATGGGAGCAAAAGTTTTTCTGAGCAGGCTGAACCCTTTTTATACTTTTTTAAAAAGAACAGGAATACATGTTTACTGTTATGAAACAGATTTGAACGAAGAAAGCTGTAATCAATATTTGTCACTGGAAGAAATACATCATAACCGAACGGTGCTGTTTAACTTTTTAAATAAAAAACAATTAGCACAAGAATTAAAAGAACAAATTGCTGTAATCCATGCCTGATCCTTTATTTTCCATTTTAATCGCTAATTACAATAACGGCCATTTTTTTAAAGACTGTTATGAAAGTATTCTGAACCAGGAATATCAGAATTGGGAAGCCATTATTGTCGATGACTGCTCTACTGATGACTCCCTGAGTCAGATCGAAGGGCTTATTGCTGATGATGCCAGATTTAAATTGTTTAAAAACGATAAAAATTCAGGCTGTGGATATACTAAAAATAAATGTGCGTTTCTGGCAGAAGGAGAAATATTAGGATTTTTAGATCCTGATGATACATTAAAGAAAAATGCACTGGAAATCATGATCAGGGAACATCAGCAAAGACCGGAAACGTCACTGATTGCCTCCAAATATGAACTAGTAGATTTAGAGTTAAACTTTATCGATTATGGCAGACAGGGAGAGTCAATCCCTTCAGGGAAATCATATCTGACAGCAAAACCAGGGATTATTTCAGCCTTTGCTACCTTTAAAAAAAACAGATATATCTTATCAGAAGGCATTGATCCCAAAATGAAACGTGCTGTAGATCAGGATTTGTATTATAAATTGGAAGAGCATGGCAGTCATTTCTTTTTGAATGAATACCTGTATTTATACAGGATACATCAAAACAGCATTTCGGCCAATGACAATAAATACAAAGCACAATACTGGCATTTTTATGCCATGGTTAAAGCCTATAAACGAAGAAAAAAAAATCAGTTAACCCTCGATAATTTTACTCCTGTTCAGTATAAAACAATGAGGTCTGATTATTATCTTTCCCGTTTTGAACGGGCAAAAAAAACAGGGAAGGCCTGTCAAAAATATTATTTTTTAGGAATGTCAGTTATTGCTTTCCCTTCTCACAAAATGAAATATAAAATAAAATCATTTTTAAAATAAAGTCATCCGTGTCTGCTAATCAAATTTCTGTGATAGTTCCCTGTTATAATCAGGCCCAATATTTAGATGAATGTTTACAATCTGTTTACAATCAGAACTATGAGAATTGGGAATGCCTTATAATTAATGACGGCAGTCAGGATGCAACTGAAGAAACAGCAGCGAAATGGATTGAAAAAGATAAAAGGTTCCACTATTTTTATAAAGAAAACGGAGGGTTAAGCTCTGCCCGGAATTTTGGACTCAATAAAGCATCAGGAAACTATATCCAGTTTCTGGATGCTGATGACTGTATAAGTCCGGATAAGTTTACAAAATCACTTTTTAAAATAGAAGATCACTCGAAGTGGAATATTGTAGTCTCACATTTTAAGATGTTTAAAGAAGACATTCATGACGAATTAACCTCTTACGGCGCATTAAACCAGAATGTTTTAAATTATAATGAAATATTGTACGGATGGGATTTCAGGTTCAATATACCAATACACTGCGGTTTTTTTAGCGCCGCTTTCTTTACTGATTTTCGCTTTCCGGAAAATTTAAAAGCAAAGGAAGACTGGGTAATGTGGCTTACTTTTTTTCAAAAAGACAATACAGCATTTTTTATTGACGAAATATTAGCCTATTATCGCAGTCACAATACGAGTATGACAAAAGATTTTGATTTCATGCTGGGAAATACCATCAAAGCGCTGGAATATTTAGATCAGATAGTCCCTAAAAGTGATTATAAATCGTATCTTCTTTACAATATCAGTAAAAGAATGACTGACTGCGAGAATCTGACCGAAAAGGTAAATGACTTAAATAATAGAATGATTAATTCAAGAAACAGTATCGGGTATCGCATCGAAAAGAAAATCAGGAGCATTTTGAAATCCTTTAAAATTATAAACAAATAATTTTAGAGCATTTTAATGTATGACTGACCATAAATAAGAAAAAAACAAGCAGGTTAAAGAATGAAAAATGTTACGGTGATTATTCCAAATTATAATCATGCAGCCTATCTCGAACAAAGAATAGAAAGTGTTCTTAAGCAAAGTTATCAGGATTTTGAACTTATTTTACTGGACGATTGTTCTGCAGATTCCAGTACAGCTATAATTGAGAAATACAGAGGACACGAAAAAACAGCTCATGTTTTTCTGAATACGAATAATTCCGGAACTCCTTTTGGTTTATGGAAAAAGGCCGTTGACATGGCGGCAGGTAAATATATCTGGATTGCGGAAAGCGACGATTGGGCAGATGAAGATTTTCTTTTAAACCTCGTTTCGGTTTTGGAAAATTCGGATGCTGTTATGGCACATTCCAATAGTTTCTTCTATATTAATGATCAGTATCAACTAAATGCATGGTGGAATTCATTTGAAAGTGACAGATGGAATTCCGATTATATTGAAGAAGGATCTAAGCTTTTAAAAGAATACGGAAGATACAAATGTCCGGTGATCAATGTCAGCTCAGCCCTAATTAAAAAAGAAATTTTAAGAGACGAGTTTTATCCCATAGATTTTAGATACAGCGGCGACTGGTGGTTTTGGGGAAATATTTTCAGAACAGGAAAAGTTGCTTTTATAGCAAAACCGCTTAATATCATCCGGGTACACAACCAATCAGTGACACAAAATAACAAAGGTGTCAATATCAATAAGTTTAAAGAAGATGTCAGGGTAATTAAGGATATTAACAAACAATTGAATATCAAACTGAAATATGATTCTAACTACAAATGGCTTATTGATTTGTGGATTTCGATTTTAAAAAATCATGGAAACTATTTCAGTCTGAAGAACCATAATACGGGACTGCCGTATACTTTTAAAATCGCTTTTTATAAACGATATCTGCCCTTTATATACAATAAAATCATCTCAAAACTTATAAGTAAATGATACCGCAGACAATTCATTATTGCTGGTTTGGGAAAAAGAGAAAAACAAAACTCATTAAAGATTGTATAAAATCATGGAAAAAGTATTGTCCGGATTTTACAATAATAGAATGGAATGAAAAAAATACCGATTTAAGTGCGCCTTTTGTTCAGGAAGCATACCAGGCAAAAAAATGGGCTTTTGTAGCTGATTATGTCAGACTAAAAGTTTTATCTGAACATGGCGGAATTTATCTGGATACGGATATGATGCTTTTAAAACCTCTGGATGTTTTTTTAAGTCATGACTGCTTTTTTGGGGCTGAAGAGGCTCAGATCATCAGCTGCGGTATAATAGGCGCGGTTAAACAGCATCCCTTTATAAAAGAATGTTTTTCTATATATAATAGTATAACTCCCGGTCCTCAAACTGACTGGAGGGATTTTATTATTACAAAACTAATAACCGATCTTTTTAGGGCGAAATATCATTTTAAAGAATCTGTCGATATACAAGTATACGAAGGGATTACGGTATATCCGCCAGAGTTTTTTTATCCGCTGCCATTCAATAACGACGATGTTGCTAATTATAAAACATATATAAAACCCGAAAGTTATGCTGTACATTTATGGGTAGGATCGTGGGTTGTACATAATGAATTTAATTTTTTAAGGAACAGAGAGTATGTAAAAGGGGCGAAAATTATTTTTAGTAAATTTTTGTCCGGTGAGGTTAATTTAAAATATATTCGAAAAATTCTTTCGTCATTGAAACAATCCCTATGGAAGAAATCGTAGCGCCTAAAATTTCCGTTATAATGCCCGTTTACAATTGCGAATTGTATATAAAACAGGCTGTTGAAAGTATATTAAATCAGACTTTTTCAGATTTTGAATTAATTATACTCGATGACTGCTCTTCAGATGCTACTTTAGAGATTATAAAATCATATCAGGATCCCAGAATCATTATTGTAGAAAAAGAGCAGAATACCGGACTGACGAATAGTTTAAGGCAAGGGGTTTTAATGGCAAAAGGCGAATACATTGCCAGAATGGACGGTGATGATATAAGTATGCCGGAACGATTTCAAACCCAGATACAATTTTTAGAAAACAATCCGGAAATTATTTTATGCGGCAGTGCTGTTGAAATAATCGGCAAAAATTTCATCTCAAGATATCCTGCAGCGCCAGAAATGATAAAGATACAATTATGTTTTAACGCAGCGTTTTATCATCCTACCGTAATGGCGAGAAGAGAAGTCCTGACAGCAAATAACTATGATCAGGGATATGAACCGGCAGAAGATTATGAATTGTGGACCCGTTTAGTAACTCTTGGTAAGCTGGCTAATCTGGATGAGGTTTTGCTTCACTATAGAATTCACGAAAATCAGACCTCAAGTGCCCGGAAACAGGAACAGGAGATTTTAATTTTTAAATGCCAGATGCTGATGCTGGATAAATTAAATATCAGTAAATTTTTTGAGTTGGCACAAATAAAAAAAGCTTTGAATTTTTCATCTGAAATTTCTTTTTCAGATGTTCAGACAACATTGGAGATATTCGGGAAATTATTAGAAAATAACGATGCATCAGAAGTATTTGACCGGGAGAAATTCAGACAGTATTTAAAAAATAAAAGAATATTTTATTTAAGAAATTTTCTATTTGATAAAAACAGAAAACGCATCAGTACTATTTTTCAGCTTCTGAAAATAGTTTCAGTTAAAGAGATCACAGAGGTAATAAGCCCGATAAAAAGACTAAAGAAATTAGTCAGAAAATAATATGAGAAGAATCTTTTTTGTTACACCGGATTTAAATGAACCGGCAGGAGGTATAAAACAACTGTACCGTCAGGTCGATATCTTAAACCATAATGGGTATGAGGCTTTTATTCTTCATAAAAAAGAAGGTTTCAGATGTACCTGGTTTAAAAATGAGACGAAAGTTGCCTATCATTTTCAATCATTGGATAAGATTGATCAATTTTTAAGCAAAGCGAAGAAAAAAAGAAGAGGACTCAAAAGTATTTTAAATGTAAAAAAACACCTCTCAGAGATTAAAAATCTAATAAGCCGCTATCAGCATAAGGGAGTGGTTATAAATAAAGAAGATATAATTGTTTTTCCCGAAGTATATGGTAAAGCAATCGATATGTTTTTCTTAGAGAATAAAAAGGTAATTTACAATCAGAACTGTTATTATACTTTCTGGGGTTTTGATTTTTTAGATAAAAGCAATCCTTATAAAGACAGTAATATAAAAGCCATCATTGTAGCTTCTGTTGATGCTGTAAATTATATGAGTTTTGGATTTCCTGATGTACCTCTTTACCGTGTTAAATACGGTATCGATGAAAAAGTCTTTTCGTATTCCGGGACCAAGAAAAAACAAATTGCCTTTATGCCCCGAAAGCTGAATGAAGATGCAGTACAAATTATAAACCTTCTGCATTTTAGAGATAAACTAAAAGGATGGACCTATAAAGCTATTGACAAAATGGATGAAAATGAAGTGGCCCAAACTTTAAAAGAATCTGCTTTTTTCTTAAGTTTTAATCATAAGGAAGGATTTGGAATGCCGCCGGCAGAGGCCATGGCATGCGGCTGCATTGTAGTGGGATATACCGGAAAAGGAGGGAAAGAGTTTTTTAAAGACGATTTCTGCTATCCGATAGAAGACCGCGATGTTACTAATTTTGCCAAAACACTGGAGAGACTTGCACTCGAATATGAAAATGAGGAACAGCTGTTTATCAGCAAAGGTAAAAAAGCTTCTGATTTTATCCTTTCAGAATATAGTATGAGTGAAGAAGTAAATACGATACTTAATTCCTGGAATTCAATTTTAAAATAATGGCTGTCGTATCTGTAATAATTCCGGGTTATAATCATGCTGTTTTTCTGCAGGACAGACTTAACTCTATATTAAATCAAACATTTAAAGACTGGGAAGCCATAATCATAGACGATTGCTCAACAGACAATAGTGTTGCCGTTATTGAAGAATTTCTCAAAAACAATCCTGATTTTAAAGTAAAACAATTTATTGTAAATACAGAAAATTCGGGAAGCGGATACTATTCATGGCAGAAAGGAATAGCACTTGCCGATACAAAATACATCTGGATTGCGGAAACCGACGATTATTCTGAGCTGACGTTTCTGGAAGAATTAGTCGGAATTTTAGACCGGCACAACGAAGCTGCGATAGCCTTTTGCGGAAGCAAATATGTCGAAAATGAGGAGGTAATATACGATTCAGCAAACAGAATGAAGGATTTAAAGACAGACAAAGAAGCCTATAAAATTATAGACGCCAGTATTTTTCTGGATCAGCTACCTTTTAACACTTATATAACCAATGGAAGTTCGGCAGTATTTAGAAAACCCGAATCAAAAATTCCGGACACCATATTTACAAACAGACAATGTTCTGATATTTTTCTCTGGTCCTTTTTGCTGCAGGATAAAAGCTTTGCTTTTTTAAATAAAAATTTAAATTTTTTTAGAAGACATGAAGGATCAACGACCACTTTGTTAAGTAAAAACAAATTAGAAATGATTTATCATGAAAAAGCAAAATTCTTAAACTATTTTGGAAGAACAGAGCAGTACGAGCAATTTATAAACCATTACATCAGATATTATATCTGGAACAATAAAAAAGATTTTTTAAATGTTTCCAGTATCAGATCAATTATAAGTACAAAAAATCTTGTATTCATTTACTTCTGTAAGCTGTTTAAGTTTGCTGTTAGAAAGATTTTAAAAAAATAATACGTTTTATATTTCAAAATAATGATGCCGCCGTTAGTTTCTGTAATTATACCTACCTATAAAAGAACTGATTTTTTGAGAATGACACTGGAAAGTGTTATGAATCAGGAATTCAAAGATTTTGAAATTATCGTTGTTGATGACGGCACGCCCGGAGATGATAATTTTACGTTATGTCAGGAGTTTGAAAAAGTACACTATTTCAAGATAGAAAATTCAGGAAGCCCGTCACGTCCCAGAAATATAGGAATACAAAATGCATCAGGCCAATATATTGCCTTTGTTGATGATGATGATATCTGGCTGGCCGATAAATTACAAAAGCAGGTTGAAATACTTGAAAAAGAAAGTGATTACGGATTAGTACACTGTTATTGCGACCTGATAGATGAAAACAATGTATTATTAAATGCTTCTATAGGCAGGCATAAAGATCCATTTGTTAAACATGGTGATGTTTCTTTAAGAATGATGGGAAATTGGACTTTAATGACTCCAACGCCTATGGTGCGAAAGGAAGTGATTCAAAAAGTAGGTTTTTTTAATGAAGAAATGCCGCCCGCAGGAGAAGATGCCGAATTTTGGATCAGATGCAGTTTTCATACCAGGTTCTATTATATCGACGAACCGCTGGTACATTACCGTGTTCACTCTCAAAATATATCGAATGCTACCGATAAATACGTAGATTTGCCTCTTTACCTGAAAAAAGCATTGAAGAACGAGTTTCAGACGGGAACTATTACAAACGAAACAGTAAAGAAATTGCGCGAAAGTTTGGTGTATATGCAGCTGAGACATGTTAAAAATAAGTTTCTGCCCACGATAAAAAATGCATTCCGAATTGATAAAATCTGGTTTTTAAGAAAAAACAGTATCAAAATGATTGTCTATCTGCTATTCTTTAAAAAGAATTAAATTGTCATTAAATGAGAGTAGGTTATAACCCGCATAAAGATAAAGTAAAATCTAAACAGGAATATTTTCATCATATTGTTGTTCCGGTTTATATACCCTCGGCCGAAGGATATTTTAAAGATAGTTTTAAAATACTGCAGTGTTGTCTCGAATCCCTTTTTAAGACTGTTCACCCAAAAACATACATTACCATTGTTAATAACGGAAGCAGTGCAGCTATTGCAGAGTATCTTAATTCAATTCTGGAAACCAGAAAAGTCCATGAAGTGATCCATACCTCCAATATTGGGAAACTTAATTCGGTTTTAAAAGGCATAACAGGACACGATTTCCCTTTTATAACTATTGCAGATGCCGATGTACTGTTTTTAAATAATTGGCAGGAAGAAACCTATACTGTTTTTGAGAAGTTCCCTAAAACTGGAGCAGTTTGTACCACGCCATCATCAAAATCTCTAAAAAATTATACTTTTAATATTTGGTTCGAACTGTTGTTTTCCAAAAAACTGAGATTTACAAACGTTAAAAACCCTGACGCTTTAAAAGCATTTGCCGTAAGTGTCGGAAATCCGGATATGTACAATAGTGTGAATTTAAAAAAATATTTAACCGTTACCAATTCCGGTTTCAGGGCCGTTGCAGGTGCCGGACATTTTATGACAACGTATCGGAAAGAGGTTTTTGAAAAAAATACAGTGACCCATTCTAATTTTATGCTGGGCGGCGATAGTGAAGCTGAACTACTGGATATTCCGGTAATAAAAAGAGGAATGTGGAGGCTTTCTACCGAAGATAATTTTACCTGTCATATGGGAAATGTTGAAGAAGACTGGATGACAGAAAAACTGGAAGAAATTGAACCCAATAGTTTTTTTCCTCCCGGACCAGTTTTGATGTCTGCAGTAAAAGCTTCAAAAGCGGGGTATTTTTTTAAAAACAAAATATTTCCAAAGTTTTTAACGAGAAAAAAAATCTGGAATTACTTTCTCAGGCTGAAAGGACTTTCTAAAGAGGAAGCGGTTAAATACACAACAACCCATGAGTAATTCAATAAAGACCATTCTGCTTTCGCAGGCGCCTCTGCCATTTTCAAAAATTGGAAGCTGGACTACACTTTACAAAAATTATTTATCCGGAAACCATAAAATAGATGGTATCGTTTGTCCTAAACCGGAAAAACCATATAACGACATCAAATATAGTTTTGTTACCCGTAAGTTATGGCATAAATTTCAAAGTAAATTTTTAAAGAAAAGAAAAACAGAGTATCTGGAGGCGATTGACAAACTGCTTAATACCAATGAAAAATTTATCATACAACTAATAGATGATTTTGGAATGGTAAAACCACTTAAAAAGCATCTTGCCGATAAAGGAATTGATCAGAACTGCTGCATACAGTTTTTTTATCATGGTTATCCTCCGTATACCCAAAATGATTTCTACGAAAACATTGACGAAATAGTTTTACTCACTAATGACAGTTATACAGCACATAAGCAGCAAGTAAGTACAATGCCCGGTTATTGTTCAATATTGTATAATGGCATCGATACCCAAAAATTTAGCAAAGTCACCTCCGAGAAAAAGCTTGAATTGAAAAAACAGCTGGGATTTAATGATGAAAAAATATTTATCTGGTGTTCACAGGACAGGCCAAAGAAAGGACTGCATTTAATCCTGGAGGCATGGCAGAATATTTATTCTCCTCAAAAAAATATAAAACTGCTCGTTATAGGGACTACTGTAAAAGAAGAAAAAGAAGGAGTGGTTTTTTTAGGAAAAATAGACAATGATAAACTGCCGGAATATTATCAGGTATCAGATTGTTATCTTTTTCCAACACTATGCCAGGAAGGTTTTGGATTAAGTTTAATAGAAGCTCTCCATTGCGGAAATTATTGTATTGCCTCAGCGTTAGGAGGAGTTCCTGAAGTACTCCAATATGGGAAATATGGCCGTTTAATTGAAAGACCGCATTTTGTTTCAGAATGGGAAAACGCTATTAATGATTTTTTGGAAGGTAAAAACGAAACTGAAGAAGTACCTGATAATTTGTATGCATTTGAACATTGGAACGAGGGAATGAATACGATTATTGAAAATGCAAAAGCCAGATTAAAAAACAACAACATACAATAATGAGAATAGAACAATTAACATTTACAAGATTTTTAGCCGCCGTTTCAATTGTTATTTTTCATTATGGAGGAAAAAGTCCAATACTTTACCACGACACCGTTGCTTTTATTTTTCGGGGAGCAGATGTATGTGTAAGCTACTTCTTTATGTTATCAGGATTTTTAATGATTGTGGCTTATAAAGATAAATCGGTTCTGGCACCCGGAGAATATTACAGAAACAGGTTTTCTCGTATTTATCCCGTGTATTTTTTAGCCTTATTGTGGATGGTTCTTCTAAAAGCCCGTAATGAAGGTATTGATTTTTTAGGTTTGTTTTTAAATCTGTTCATGCTTCAGTCCTGGGTTCCGGGCAAAGTACTTTCATACAATTCACCAGGCTGGTCGTTATCTGTTGAACTCGTATTTTATGCTATTTTTCCTTTGCTGTTCAATTTTTTTTACAAAAAGAAATCATTCAAAAAGATTTCTTTTTACATCATTTCATTTTGGATAATAAGTCAGTTGGTATTTCAGACACTGTATACGTTATACGGTCATAAGAAAATAGAAATCATAAACGATATTTTGTATAGTAATCCTCTTTTGCATCTGAACGAATTTTTAATAGGTAATTTAGCTGGGCTTTATTTTATTCAGAAATTAAAAGATAAAAGAGGAAGTTATGATTTTGTGATTCTGCTGCTCGCCGCATTGGTGATTCTGGCTTTAAAATTTCCTTTTCAGCTTAATTTTCATAATGGTCTGCTTGCCGTATTGTTTATTCCGTTACTAATTTTAATCTCTTTAAATGACGGATTTTTAACCCAGTTATTCCAGAAAAAAGGATTCGTGTTTTTAGGTGAAATAAGTTATGGAATCTATATAATGCAGTATCCTGTTTATTCCTTATTCAGCGCCTATACGATCAATAAGTATTCTCAGATAAGCGATCCCACGATTGTCTTTTTCCTAAGATTGATTTTTTTAATTATACTGTCCTCGCTGCTTTATGTTTATATTGAAAAACCAATACAGAAAATAATAAGACAGCGGGGCAGAGCTGGTTTTTTAACAAAATCAACTTTGATAAAAAATGAATAGTATGAAAACCATTGCAATAATTCCTGCCCGTGGAGGCTCCAAGCGTCTGCCGGGAAAAAATATAAAACTTTTGGGAGGTCTGCCTTTATTGGCGCATTCCATTCAATATGCAAAAGAAAACAGTGCTGTAATAGATGAGGTGTATGTCTCAACCGATGATGCCGGAATTAAAAAAACGGCCCTGCAGTTTGGAGCAAAAGTTATCGACAGGCCGGATTCTCTTTCCGGAGATTCAGAACCGACAGTTTCGGCCCTAAAAAATGCTTTAGAAGTTCTTAATGATGAGGAGATTGAAAATATTGTGTTACTGCAGGCAACCAATCCGCTGCGCCCGAAGAATCTGTTAAGAGAAGCTTTTGACCTATATAAAAGTGAAAATGCAGAAAGTTTGTTTACTGTTTCCAGAAACCATCAGAAACTGGGAAAAATTACAAATAAAAAATTCCAGCCCTTTAATTATACAATAGGCCAGAGAAGCCAGGATCTGGAACCGCTTTTTTTTGAAAACGGACTTTTGTATATCACTAAGGCATCACTAATTCATACTGATATTATTATTTCCGAAAATGCTTTTCCATTCGAAGTAAATCATATTTTTGCACAAGTTGATATTGATACTCCCGAAGATTGGGAGTATGCGGAATATCTTTACCAAAAACAATAAAACCCCAAAATCAAAACATAATGAATCCATACATAGAAATTGCAGGCCGTAAAATAGGACCGGATTTTCCACCTTTAGTTATTGCCGAAATCGGAATTAATCACGAAGGTTCTTTACAAGTAGCTAAAGAAATGGTTGATGCAGCACACAGAGCAGGAGTTGAGGTTGTAAAACACCAGACTCATATTGTAGAAGATGAAATGTCGGGAGCTGCAAAAAAGGTAATTCCGGGAAATGCCGATGTTTCTATTTATGAAATTATGGAAAGATGTTCTTTAAATGAGGCAGAAGAACTTGAACTTAAAAATTATGTCGAAAGCAAAGGCATGATTTTTATTTCGACACCTTTTTCAAGAGCGGCGGCTGACAGGCTGAAGAAATTTGATATTCCGGCCTATAAGATTGGTTCAGGCGAGTGTAACAATTATCCTCTTCTGGAACATATTGCTTCTTTTGGTAAACCGGTTATTTTAAGTACAGGTATGAATACTATAGAAAGTGTTCAGAAAGCCACAGCCATTTTTGATAAACATAATATTCCTGTTGCTTTACTGCACACCACGAATTTATACCCAACACCAATTCACTTAGTTCGTTTTGGTGCGATGATGGAACTTCACGAAGCTTTTCCGAATAAAGTATTCGGATTAAGTGATCATACCCTGAATAATAATGCCTGTCTGGGAGCCGTAGCACTTGGGGCCAGTATTCTCGAAAGACATTTTACAGATCATATGCAGAGAACAGGTCCGGATATTGTCTGCAGTATGGATGAAAAAGCATGCGGTGAATTGATTGTTTCAAGTGCCGAAATGGCACAGATGAGAGGCGGAACCAAAAAACCGGCGCAGGAAGAACAGGTAACTATTGATTTCGCTTTTGCGACCGTATGTTCTATAAAGCCTGTTAAAAAAGGAGAAGTTTTGTCTAAAGAAAATATTTGGGTAAAACGACCTGGAACCGGAAAGATCCTGGCAGAACATTTTAATGATGTATTGGGGAAAACAGCCACGAGGGATATTGAAAATGATGAGCAATTAGATTTTACAGATTTTGAATAATGCAGTTAAAAAAATACTGTTCCTTACCGGTACACGTGCCGATTTCGGTAAAATAAAATCACTTATTGAAACCCTTGAAGAACAACAGGACTTTGAGGTTTTTGTTTTTGTGACCGGAATGCATCTGCAGGAAATCTACGGTTATACCCTGATTGAGATTCAGCGCTGTCAGTTTAAAAATGTGTTTACATTCGAAAACCATACCCATGAAACCACCATGGATTTAACTTTGGCCAAAACAATAGAAGGACTTTCTAATTATTGTAAAACCATAAATCCGGATATGATTGTGGTACATGGCGACCGAGTGGAAACACTCGCAGGAGCTATTGTGGGATCTTTAAACAATATTTTGGTTTCCCATATTGAAGGAGGGGAAATTTCCGGAACAGTCGATGAGTTAATTCGTCATAGTGTCAGTAAACTCAGTCATGTGCATTTTGTATCCAATAAACAGGCGGCTAAAAGACTGCTTCAGATGGGAGAGGTCAAAGACTCCATTTTTACCATTGGCTCACCGGATATTGATATTATGTTTTCTAATAATTTACCTGCTCTTCCAACGGTAAAGGAATATTATGAAATTCCGTTTGATGATTTTGCGCTGGTCATGTTTCATCCCGTTACAACAGAGTTTGACTCAATGAAAAAATATGCCGTCACTTTTGTTGACTGCCTTTTGCAGGACAATCGCAATTATGTGGTTATTTTTCCAAACAATGATTTAGGAAGCCAGTATATTATTAATGAATTTAAAAGACTCGAAGGTCAAAAAAGATTTAGGGTTTTCCCATCCCTTCGATTCGAATATTTTTTAACATTATTAAGAAACAGTCAGTTTATTATTGGCAACAGCAGTGCCGGAATTCGGGAAGCCCCTTATTATGGAATTCCAATCATTAATATAGGAACCCGCCAGCAGAACAGGGCTGTTCACGCCGATATTATAAATACCGATTATTCAAAAGAAAGCATAGAAGAAGCTCTTTCTAAAATAGGTTCTCACAAAGTGTCTGTTTCAACTGATGATTTTGGTGAAGGAAATAGTAACGAATTGTTTTTACAGTCTCTGAGAAAAGACGATATTTGGCAGCTGAATCACCAAAAACAATTCAGGGATATATAATTTGTCTTTACTAATACCGCTTTAAGTATTTATGTTTTTTAATTCTATAGCATTCGCTATTTTTTTACCAGTCGTTTTTTTTCTGTATTGGTTTGTTTTTAATAAAAGCAAAAAGACTCAGAATGCTTTATTAATCATTGCCAGTTATTATTTCTATTCCTGCTGGGACTGGAGGTTTTTGTTCCTGCTGGTATTCTCAACTTTTCTGGACTATTATACCGGAATTCAGATAGAGAAAGGGAAATCGGAAAAAAGCCGGAAATTTTGGTTCTGGCTTAGTATTTCGGTTAACTTGGGGTTTTTAGGGCTTTTTAAATATTATAACTTCTTTGCTGTCTCCTTTTCAGAGCTGTTAAATACTGTCGGATTAAAAGCCAGTCCGCTTTTACTCAGTGTGATTCTTCCTGTTGGGATTTCCTTTTACACCTTTCACGGACTTTCATATGTAATTGATATTTATTTTAAGAGGATAAAAGCAGAATACAATTTTGTAGATTATTCCTTGTTTGTAAGCTATTTTCCGCTCCTGGTTGCTGGTCCTATAGAAAGAGCGACACACTTACTGCCGCAGGTAAAAGTAAAAAGAGAATTTAATTACCAAATGGCAAGAGAAGGAATTTATCAGATCATCTGGGGATTGGTAAAAAAAGTGGTTATTGCAGATACCTGTGCTCCTTACGCCAATGCCATTTTTGATAACTATACTTCCATGAATTCTTTCTCCCTGATTTTAGGAGCGGTATATTTTGCTTTTCAGATCTACGGTGATTTTTCGGGATATTCAGATATTGCTTTAGGAGTGTCAAAACTGTTTGGGTTAGATTTATTGCGAAATTTCAATTATCCCTATTTTTCAAGAGATATAGCCGAGTTTTGGCGAAGATGGCACATTTCACTTTCTTCCTGGTTCAGGGATTATTTGTACATACCTCTGGGAGGAAGTAAAGGCGGAATCTGGATGAAAATAAGAAATACGTTTATAATTTTTGTGGTAAGCGGTTTCTGGCATGGCGCTAACTGGACCTATATCGTATGGGGATTTATAAATGCGGTTTATTTTCTGCCTTTGCTTTTGTCAAATAGCAACCGTAACAATATGGATACTATCGGGTTAAAATTTAATTTTGATTCTGTAAAAGTGTTTTTAAGCATCTTGTACACCTTTGTATTAACCTGTATTGCCTGGATCTTTTTCAGGGCCAGAACCATTACAGACGCTGTTTCGTATTTAAAACGCATGATTACCAGCAAAGATTTTAGTTTTCAGTACCTTGATAATGAACGATACAGTTACGAGCTGATAGCACTTATCGGATTATTTGTTTTAGTAGAGTGGTTTAATCGCAGTAAAGTAGAACCTATTTCAGGAAAATGGAGCACGATCAAAACGGCTCTGGCCATTATGGCCATTATGGCTTTCGGAACCTTCTCTGATTATAAAGAATTTATATACTTTCAGTTCTAATGAAGAAGTTTTTAATTTATACAGCTAAGGTTGTTTTGATAACTGTCCTGACAGCATCTTTATTAGATGGTATATATACCTGTGTTTTTATGCATTCTGATAACAGAGGGAAAATTGAAAAAGTTTTTAATTCAAAACCGCAAAAATATGATGTGGTTATTTTAGGTTCTTCAAGAGCAAACAATCATTTTGTGGCACAGATGTTCGAAGATAAAGGTCTCAAAACATTCAATTACGGAATGAGCGGCGGACATTTATTTGAAGCCTCGCTGCTCCTGAAATTAATGATAGAACGAAAATATGAGATTAAAAACATCATTCTGGAAGCCGATTTGAATCTTTCCAATGATCGCCAGGCAGAAGGAATTTCGGCAAAATATTTACCTTATATTCATAATTCAGAAATTATAAAAGATCATTTTTCAAATGAAGAAGATTTCAGGGAGTTGTATTACGTACCTTTTTACAGATATATTAAATACGACAGCAGAATCGGATTCCGGGAAATCTTTTTCATTACAGTTCATAAAAAAACAAATGCTCTGGACAATTTTGGATATTACCCGCTGGTAAAACATAAAAACGGTAATATGAAAAATAACATTGTCAATTTAAATCCGCTAAATCGTAATAAATACTACGAAGAGATTAGAAAGATATGTAAAGAGCACGATATTAATTTCATACCGGTGATGACTCCAATGTGTGAGAAAACGGCCGGAATGAATTATTTCCAAAAAGTAAAAAAAATATATCCCGAAATTTACAATTATGAAAATGTTGTAACTGAAGACCAGTATTTTTCTTCCTGCGGGCACATGAACGATACAGGAGCGAGATTATTTACCGCCAGAATCTTGAACGACTTTTTCAAAAAAAAATAACAGATGCTAACCGTTATCAATTACCATTACATAAGAGAAAGTTTTCAATCCAGATACCCCAGCATTTTTGGGGTGCTGCCTGATGCTTTTAGAAAACAGCTGCTGGTAATGAAAAACGAAGGCGAGTATTTACATCCGGCAGATTTGGTTAATAATACCAGCGAGATTCTGTTTTCAAAAAATCAACATCTTTTAGTAACTTTTGATGATGGGCTAAAAGAACAGTTTGATATCGCTCTTCCTGTTTTAGAAGAATTAGATATACCCGCTGTTTTTTTTGTAAACTCTCTGAATGCTGAAAATAAAAAAGTAAGTACGGTTCATAAAATTCATCTGTTAAGATCTGTAGTAGAACCGGAATTATTATTAAAAAAGATACAGGAAGAAGTAAAAATCGACTTTTCAGAATCAGATAAAAACAAAGCACATTTAGTATACCGGTATGATACAGCTTTAAATGCAGAATTAAAATACATCCTAAACTTCGTGCTTTCTTTTCAGCAGCAGGAATTAATTGTCAATAAAATGTTTAACAGTTTTTTTGAGGAAACTCAGATTTTAGAAGAACTCTATATGACCGAAAAAAATCTGCAGGTATTAGGGAAAAAAAAATATTTAGGAAGTCATACACACAGTCATTATCCTTTAGGACTAACTGACCCGGATACAATTAAATTTGAATTGGAAAACAGCAAGTCGTATCTTGAAAAAGTTTCGGGGTCAATTGTTGATCTGGTATCCTATCCTTATGGAACAGATGAGGTATGTACTCCTGAGGTAGCTTTAATGGCAAAACAGGCTGGGTACCGTTTAGGTTTTACGACAAAAAGAGGTATAAACGAAGGGAATGAAAACTATCTTTTGTTAAAAAGATTTGATTGTAATGATTTACCAGGCGGAAAAAATAACACTATATGATAACAAGAGAAGCAACGATAGACGATTGGGATAAATTGTTCCAATTCTTTACCCGTATTTACAGAGAAAATCATCCCTTACAAAATAAGGAATTCTGGGAATGGCAGTATGGAGACCCAAAATGCGGAAGATCTTTTATTTGTTTAAATGATGATGGGAAAATTGTGGGGCATGTAGGCGGGAATTTTCAGGGCGGAATCGCCTGGATAATTAATGTTTACCTGGATGAGGAATGCCGCGGTAAAGGAGTTTTAGGAAAATTATACAGCCTCGCAAGAGGTTATTATCCGCTGGCAGCTACTGCTGCCAATGAAGCCGGTTTAGGCCTGTACAAAAACATGCGCTGGATCAGGTATTATGATTTGGTGAGATATGTAAAAATTAATCCCAGTTTTAAAGAGGAAAACTTTACGTTTTTGTGTAAAAAAATAGAAGTTTCGGTAGATGAATTGATTGTAAAAGACACACATTATTTTCAGCAGCCTTCTATTAAAGGAATAAAATTAAAAGACGGTTCACGTGCAGTAAGTCAGGAAAATACAGGAGGTCTTCGTATTGTCGATATTGAAAATATTGAGATTCTTGAAGAGCAGGCCTGGAGCTTGGGGTATCTCTGGATTGATTATATTACCTCATGGAATGATTTAAAAACAAAAGACCTGGAGAAAAATGGCTGGGTTTTAGATTTTAAAAGTGTAATTCCGTGGAGACTAAATCCCGTTGAAGAACACTATTTCTGTGATATAACATTTCTTTCGGAAGAGCCTTTAGACAAAGATTTTATTGTTCACAGATCATTTTCTGATCACGGAAGGATCGGAAGCTTATAAATAGTATAATGAAAGTTTTATTAATAGTTCCGGATGGAGTAGGAGTTAGAAATTATCTGTATTCCAGTTTTATTGACGAATTAGAGAATCTGGGCGCTGAAGTGATGCTATATCATCAGATATCTGAGAAAGCAGTTGCCGAAATAAAATCAGTACAGAAAAATATTGAACGGATTAAACAGATTCCGGTTTTTATAGAAGCACCTAAATCCAGACTTTTTAGAGAAAGTGCCGTATATGCAAGATTACTTCGAAATAAAAAAGTGATGCAGAACGATACTATTATGGACTTCTGGAACAATAAAACTTCAGGACTGAAAAAAAAACTGCTTCTAATCGCTTCTGAATTATTAGGTGCTGCCCTTGCACGATCATACAAGGCCATATTAAAAATTGAAGGTTTATATGAAAACAGTATAACAGCCGGCAAAGTGGTTAATGAAATCGAGCATGATTTGGATTTTTTTCAGCCTGATTTTATAGTAAACCTGCATCAGAGAGCCCCAATTAGCGCCCCCGTTATTGCGGCGGCTAAAAGGCGTGAAATTAAAACCGCGACCGTTATTTTTTCCTGGGACAATGTGCCCAAAGCGAGACTGATTTCACGTTATGACTATTATTTTGTATGGTCAGATCTTATGAAATCAGAAGTAAGTCTGTTGTATCCTGAAATTGACAGTAATACTATTGAAGTAACGGGAACTCCCCAATTTGAGTTTTACTTTCAGGATAAGTTTATCAAAACAAAAGATGCTTTTTTCAGGGAGTATGGTTTAGACCCGGACAAAAAAACGATTTGTTTTTCTGCCAATGATAATACCTCACCATACGAGTCCGATTATTTAGAAGATCTGGCAGAAGAAATTAGCCGTATTGAAGAAGAAACAAGACCACAGATACTCTTTAGAAGATGTCCGGTTGATAAAAGTAACCGATTTGATTCGGTTTTAGAAAAGTACCAATCCTTCATCATTTCGGTAGATCCAGACTGGAGACTGGGAGCCGATGATTCCAGTGCCTTTACAACCATATATCCTTCCTATAATGATTTGCAGTTATTAGTCAATACTGTAAAACATAGCGATTTAGTGATTAATTTTGGAAGTACAATGGCTCATGATTTTGCCGTTTATGATAAGCCCTGTTTATATTTAAACTATGATCCGGTTAGTGAATCTGTTTATAAAGTAAAAGAAGTATATAAATTTCAACATTTTAGAAGTCTCGAAGGACTCGATGCTGTAGGCTGGATCAATACAAAATCCGAGATTGCCGCTAAAATAGTACCCGGACTTGAAGATCCTGCTAATCTGGGAAAAGACAGAAAAGTGTGGATGGAAAAAATAGTGCAGTATCCTTTAGAGGAAAACGGCAGAAAACTAGCTGAAAAAATACAGTATTTATGCACATCTGTTTCCTAACAAATGAATTTCCTAAGGAAGGTTTCCCACATGGAGGAATTGGCAGTTTTGTCAAAACCCTGGCAAGTGCATTAACAGAAAAAGGGATCAAAGTATCTGTGGTAGGAATTAATTATACTGCAGATGATGAAACGGAATCTGTAGAAGGTATAAATATTTACAGACTAAAAAGAAGTACCGTCAAAGGTTTTGCCTGGTATTTTAATTCCAGAGCTGTGAACAAAAAAATTAGAGAAATTCACAGACAGGAGTCTATACAAATCATTGAATCGCCTGAACTTGGTTTAGCCTTCATCTCAAAAATAAAAGAGATCAAATATGTTATCCGTCTTCATGGCGGGCATCATTTTTTTGCAGAAAGTGAAAAAAGAAAAATAAATAAATGGAAAGGGATTCAGGAAAAAAGATCCTTTAAAAAGAGCGATGCATTTGTTGCTGTTTCCCGTTATGTGAAAGAACATACCGAAAAATATTTAAGTTATCATCAAAAGCCAATTGCCTATATTAGCAGTGCTGTTAATACCGATCTTTTTAAGCCGCTGCCGGGGAATGAGGTAAATAATAAACTTGTATTTGCCGGAACTGTCTGCGAGAAGAAAGGGATACGACAATTAATACAGGCTTTTCCGCTTGTGAAAAACAAGTTCCCGGATGCCGCCCTGGAAATTTATGGAAGAGACTGGTTTTTTGCAGATGGCGGTTCTTATATTCAAATGTTAAAAGAAAAAGAACTGACACAATTAGGAAAAGCGGCAGAGGATATCCATTTTCACGGAAGTATTTCCTATACTGAAATACCAAAAGCCTATTCTGAAGCTTCAGTATGTGTATTTCCGTCTCATATGGAAACACAGGGATTGGTAGCTCCTGAAGCTATGGCTATGGAAAAAGCAGTGGTCTTTACAAAATTAGGCCCGGGGCCGGAAGCAATTGAAGATTATATAACAGGATTATTATGTGATCCTTATAGTCCTGAAGATATAGCCGAAAAAATTATCTGGCTGCTCTCCAATAAAGAAAAAAGAGAAGATATAGCTAAAAAAGCCAGAAATGCGGTACTTCAAAAATATAAACGGGATAATATAGTAGATCAGAATATCGTTTTTTTTGACTCTTTAATTAGTTCTCAAAAAAGTAAAGTTAATTAATCATGAATCTATTTCAGGTTATACGGTCAGATTACAGAAAGTATAAAAAATACGGAGGAAATTTTTTCGGAATCGTATTTTTTACACAGGGTTTTTGGGCTGTTTTTCAATACAGGTTTGCTCATTTTATCTTTTCAAAAGTAAAATGGCAGCCGTTTAGGTTCTTATTTCTTTTTCTGACCCTTATAAATCAAAAGTGTATCGAAATAATGACAGGGATATCAATTCCGGCATCCGCAAAAATCGGACACTCTTTTTATATTGGTCATTTTGGCGGCATTATCATTAATGCCAATGCTGTAATTGGAAATAATTGCAATATTTCACAAGGTGTAACAATAGGGGTTTCGGGAAGAGAAGAAAACAGAGGAACACCGGTTATTGGTAATGATGTTTATATTGGTGCCAATGCTGTTGTTTCCGGTAATATTACAATTGGAAATGGTGTTGTAATAGGAGCCTGTTCTCTGGTTGCTGTTTCCGTTGAAGAAAATGCTGTAATGTCTGGTGTTCCTGCTGCAGTTATTTCAAAAAAAGGATCTAAAGGGTATATTTAATGAAATTATTAATCGTTTCAACGGCACCATTTATTTTTAATGAAAGTAAATGTTTTGCATACGGTCCTTATGTAAAAGAACTAATTATCTGGCAGAAATACGCCGATGAAATTTCTTTTTGCTGCCCGGTCTGGAAAAATCCAAACGGATTATTAATTGACGAAATCCCGTTTAAGTTTAAGAAACATTACCCATTAATAGATTTTAATTTAAAGGGAGCTGGTAATGTTATAAAAAGCTTTTTTTCGGCTGTTTTAAATTTAGGAATTATTTTTCGGGCTATGTATGAGGCAGATCATATTCATCTGAGATGTCCCGGAAACATAGGTTTATTAGGCAGTTTTGTCCAGATATTGTTTCCCAATAAAACAAAATCGGCAAAATATGCCGGAAACTGGGATCCTGAAAGCAGTCAGCCCTGGTCATACAGGTTACAAAAAAGTATTCTTGGTAACACTTTGATTACAAGAAAGATGAAAGTTCTTGTTTACGGAGAATGGAAAAATCAATCAAAAAATATAGTGCCTTTTTTTACCGCAACCTACTCAGATTCTGAAAAAGAAATAATTCTTAAAAGCGATACTGATTTGGGAATAGAATTGATGTTTGCCGGAAGTTTAACAGAAAATAAAAATCCGGTTTATGCGGTTCAGTTAGTTCAGAAGTTAATTAAAAGCGGAAAAAAAGCAATTCTGCATTTGTACGGAAACGGAATTCAAAGAGAGCTTATTGAGCGTTTTATTCAAGAAAACAAATTAAAGGATTTTGTTTTTTTACATGGAAATCAAAATAGTGAAGTAATAAAACAGGCTTATAAAAAAAGCCATTTTGTAATTTTACCCTCCAAAAGTGAAGGCTGGCCAAAAGCAATAGCCGAAGGTATGTTTTGGGGATGTGTACCTCTCGCAACAAAAGTTTCCTGTATCCCTTTTATGCTGGACTATGGAAACAGGGGGATTTTGCTAGAAATGGATCTGGAAAGAGATCTTTCTCAAATTAATCAGATTTTAAGAGAGGATAATCACTTTAGACTAAAGAGCCGCATTTCGGCAGAGTGGTCACAAAAGTACACAACCGACATCTTTGAAGATGAAATAAAAAAAATACTGTAGTACGAAACTAATGCTGATCGGGGATATAATGTGTCCGCTAAAAGAAAGAAAACAAGAAATGAGAATCATTCAGATTATAGATTCACTTGAAGCAGGTGGTGCCGAAAGAATGGCGGTTAATTATGCGAATGCCTTGTCTGAAGATATTGTATTTTCCGGATTAGTGGCAACCCGGAAAGAAGGACCGCTTTTAGAGCAGATTGGTGAAAAAGTACCGTATTTATTTCTTGATAAGAAAAGAAGAATTGATTTAAGTTCTGTTTTTCGCTTAAGAAATTATATCAGAAAAAATGAAATAGAATGGATTCATGCTCACAGTTCCTCATTCTTTATTGCCGTTCTTACCAAAATCATTTATCCCAAAGTGAAAATAATCTGGCATGATCACTATGGGACTTCTCAGAACTTGAAGTCCAGAAAAAATAAAAACCTGAAAATAGGATCTCTTTATTTCTCCGGGATTGTATCTGTTAATTCAGCCTTAAAAGATTGGGCGCAGGAATATTTATGGTGCCGTACTGTAATTTACCTGCCTAATTTTATAGATAATTCAGTACTTCCAAAAGAAGGTTTTTTTCTAAACGGTATAGCAGGTAAAAGAATAGTCTGCGTGGCTAATCTGCGTCCCCAGAAAAATCACGAACTGTTAATTAAGGCAGCCCAGATTATTAAGGCCAGACATTCTGACTGGACTTTTCATTTAGTTGGAAAGGATTTTGAAGATTTACATTCCGATATTTTAAAAAGAAAAGTTAAAGAGCAGCAGCTGGAACAAACGGTATTTTTTTATGGAACGGTAAATAATATTCCATCCGTTTTAAAACAGTGTGAAATAGGTGTTTTATCCTCACTTTCAGAGGGACTTCCTCTTGCATTGCTGGAATATGGTCTTTATAAATTACCCATTGTGGCAACTAATGTTGGTGAAATCTCAAAAATTATCACTTCTGACAGCAGCGGATTAATGGTTCCGTCTAACGATTTGGAACAATTTTCGGATGCTATTTTAAAACTGATAGAAAATAAGACAGAACGCAGGGAAAAAGGTTCAGCTTTAAATAAAATAGTAGAGTTGCATTTTTCTAAAACGGCAGTCATTGAAAAATATATTTCGTGGCTGAATTCTTTAAATTAATTTTACAGTTTAAAATGTAAATATGAAAAACGGCAGACTGCAATTTACTTCCCTTTTATTTCTTCATGCGATAATTGCATTAGCAGTTTTTGTACTTCCTTTTTTGTCTAAAATCTATGCTTTATTGATTCCCGTAGTCGGTTTTTATATCGTGATCACAAGGAAAAACATAAACAACGAAGTGCTCTATGTGGCGGCCTATTTGGTAGGAGTAGAAGTGTTTTTAAGGATGACAGGAGGTAATTTTAATAATGAATATATAAAAGTCTGTGTAATCTTTTTTATGTTCTTAGGGATGATTTACAGTAATTTTTCTACGACCGCTTTTGTTTATGTTTTGTTTTTAGTATTACTAATCCCGGGTATTCTTATTGCTTTTGATGTTTCCGGACCTGATGTGGACATAAAAAAAGCGTTGGTTTTTAATTTATCGGGTCCATTATGTCTCGCGGTTTGCGCTGTATATACAATAAACAGAAGGATTTTATTCTCCCATCTTCAAAATATTGTTTTAGCAATGGGATTTCCTATTGTGTCTACAACAGTTTATCTTTTCCTGTATAACCCGAGTGTGAAGGACGTAGTTACGGGAACTCAGTCTAATTTTGAAACTTCAGGAGGTTTTGGGCCTAATCAGGTTTCTACTATTTTGGGACTGGGGATGTTTGTGTTTTTTTCACAATTAATCTTATTCTCAAAATCAAAAAAGGAAATCATTCTAAATGGTATTATGCTGATCTTTATTAGTTACCGGGGAATTGTTACTTTTTCAAGAGGAGGTGTCATATCCGGGGCAGCGATGATTATTGGATTATTGATTCTTTTATATTTTTTTTCCAATTCGGCAGGTAAAAGTAAAATAGGATTGATTTTTATTTTTATGTTTTTTCTTTCATTTGGTGTATGGACTTATACGACATTACAAACAAGGGGACTTATTGAAAAAAGATATGCTAATAAAGATGCAAAAGGAAGGGAAAAGAAGGATCGTTTAGGAGGAAGAGAAGCCATTATAGATGCCGATTTTAAATTGTTCCTTGATAATCCTGTCATAGGCGTAGGGGCAGGAATGGGAAAAGAAATGAGGAAAGATGTACTTGGTGAGGAAGTGGCCGCTCATAATGAAATTTCAAGAATGCTTAGTGAGCACGGATTGTTTGGGATCCTCGGACTTCTTTTACTATTTATAGTTCCTTTTGCACTCTATTTTAATAATCGGCAGCATCTTTATTTTTTATCATTCTTTATTTTTTGGCTCCTTACGATAAATCATGCGGCAATGCGCACGGCAGCTCCGGCTTTTGTGTATGCTTTGTGCCTGCTTTCGGTTACAGTGAAAATTCCTGAAAAACAAATAAAACAGTAGATTATATTCTGATTTTTATAATACATTTGCTTTTAAATTAGCCCCCTAAAATCTACATATAGTATGCGTTCCAATAAAAAAATGCATTTTGAAATTTCAGAACGGAAAGTTTTGCTTTTTGTTTTTGACGCTATTTTTGTTTTGTTCGCATTGTATTTTTTAAATGTGTTTTTTCAATACCACTATTTTGTTTTCGAGAGCCAGACAATTTACAGGCCCCTTATTCTTGTAATCTATTTATATGCTTTTGGAACCATTTTCGAAATGTACAATCTGCAGGTGGCGAGTAATCAGTTTCAGGTGCTTAAGAGCGTTGTCCTTTCTGTTTCTACTACTGTTTTAATATATCTTCTTACTCCGGTTTTGTCTCCGGAACTTCCAAAACAGCGTGTGGTTATCCTCTTTTTTTATTTTACAACATTGTTTGTAATGCTGCTTTGGCGATTTTTTTATGCGATTTTTTTAGCCTCACACCGGTTCTCACAAAATGTAGTTTTGATATGCGATAAGGATCAGCTGGAAGAATTAGTGTTAGGTCTTGAAAATGTTGATCCCCATTATAAAATAATTGGATTTGTTAATTCAGACGCTATGTCTCAGCAGGATTCCCATTTTCAATATGTAAAAGAAGTTGAAAAAGAAAACCTGGAAACTTTTGTAATTCAGAACAGTGTTTCTGAAATTGTTATTGCATCACAAAAAACAGACGGAATAACTCCTGATCTTTATCAGCAGCTATTGCATTTATTAGAATCGGGAAATATAATTAGAGAATATACGCAGGTTTATGAAAGTAAAACACAACGTATTCCGGTTCATTATATTGAACGGGATTTTTATCGTTTTTTTCCTTTCAGCCGAAGCAATAACAATAAATTATATCTGTTTTTAATCCGGTTTTTAGAACTTGTTTTCTCTTTTACAGGATTGCTGATAGCGATGGTTTTTATTCCTTTTATTCTGATAGGGAACCTTCTGGCAAATCAGGGGAAGCTTTTTTATACACAGGACAGAGTAGGAAAAAATGGAGCTGTATTTAAGATCTATAAATTCAGGACTATGATTGAAGCTTCTGAAACAAATGGGGCTGTTTTTGCAGTCTCTAATGATAAAAGAGTCACACCTTTTGGTAAGTTTATGCGTAAATCCAGAATAGACGAACTACCCCAGTTTTATAATGTTTTAAAAGGTGATATGGCTGTAATTGGCCCAAGACCCGAAAGACCGTTTTTTGTTCAGGAAATTGCAGAGGTAATGCCTTTTTATGAAACACGTCATGTAATTAAACCCGGACTTACAGGCTGGGCTCAGGTTAACTACTCTTATGGCGAATCGATAGAAGAAAGCCTTGTCAAGCTGCAGTATGATCTTTACTATATTAAACACCGCAGTATCTTCCTTGATTTAAGTATCACTTTTAAAACAATTACTACCGTTTTATTCTACCGCGGACAATAATTATTAAATGATTATTGGGATAGGTTTTTTGTTTCGTATCGCAATTCTTACCAAAACAAAACCACTTGTAATTATCATGGGAAGTACAATTAAAAAGTGTGCTTTGTTTATCATAAAAATACTGTAAGCAATTAAGAAGATCAAATGCAAAACAGCAAATCGATACGTCCATTTTTTGTTTTTAGCAATTGAAAGAACAAGCAAAATCAATAATAGCGGACTAAATAGGAATACATTATAATTCATGGCCAGTTCCTGGTGGAAAGAATAAAATCCAACCGAAACAAAAAAGATTCCCATTAAAGATAAAATCAAAAGATAGATTTTATCTGCTGTTTTATTGCGGACTATAACTACGAAACCTAAAATAAAAAGATACGTATAAATATTATTCCACCAAGAAGCCGGAGTTTCTTTTTCAAAACTTAAAAGCGTCTGGCTTTTGCCTGCTAACAGATGTCCCTGAAAAGTTGTTTCGTCTAAACTGTTTTTTAGTTCAAAGGGAAGAAAAATTCGGTTTGCCGGCTGATCGACTTTCGTCCCGAAAATAATACTTGTTCCCAGCTGATCGTAAAAATGTCCTTTGAAATAAGGGAATAAAACAGAACGGTAGGTTTTGTCAGTGTCCTGTTTTTTTACAATCACGTTTCCGTTTAAGGTCGAATTAATGACGTCAACCACCATCGAAGTACAGTTTTTATCAATAAACTTATAAGTGTAGTAACGTTCATCCGACAGTAAAACAGTATTCAGTTTATCGAAAAGTTTTTGTTTTAATTCCGGAGAAATAAGAAGTTCCTGTTCAAATACACTTCGCTTTTCATACGTATAATCATTTATAAAATCGGCAAAGGAATGTGCCACGACAAAATACTGCAGGTCGCCTTTTGCAAATTTGGCAACAAAATTTGGCGTTCTGAAATCAAATGCCCCATAGTTGTAAACGACATCAAGATTGTTGAGCGGATCTGCAACACGAACCGCAGTGTGCCCAAAATACGAATAGGTTTCATTTCCTAATCCGCAGGTAATCACGCTTATTTTGGCATATCTGGATAAAGGCAGACTCTGCCCAAAGCCCGTTGTAAAACTTAATAACAGCAATAAGCTGAAAAGTATTTTTTGTAAAAGAACTTTTTTCATGTTTTAAAAATTTAAAAAAGTTTAAGCGTTATCATTATCTAAAAATACCCAGATCTACTTTTATCGAAAAGATATTCGAATACAAAGCCGCACTCTGATTACCCAAATCAGTTAAAGCATAATCAATCTGAATGCCTTTGTATTTAAAACCCAGTCCGATATTAGGCTGAAAGCTCAGCTTCTCGGAATTGTCTAATTGCATTACATTTTGAAAGTTTCCGGCACCCGCTCTTAAAAAAACAAGATCGGTATAACCAAATTCAAAACCAACAGCAGGGTCAATACTCACGATTTTAGACGAAATAATATCATTAGTCTGTTCAAAACGCATGTTGAGGTTAGCAGCAGCCAAAAGGCTGTAATCATTATGAAAATCAAATTTTCTGGAAATACCCAGCTGCGCTTTGGGTAAAGTAATCTCAGTACTTTCAGGCAGTTCGTTGTTTTCTCCCGGAATTGCATTGGCAATTTTTTCGTACTCTTCTTCGTCAATGTTCCAGATATTGTACGTTGTCGTAATATCGCGAAGCATCAGTCCGAATTTCCAGTCATTGTGTTCAAACTGAAGACCCACATCAAAACCAAAACCCCAGGAATTGGCAAATTTTCCAATAACTCTTCGAATTACTTTGGCATTTACTCCATACTGAAAACCTTCAACAGGAAGTTTTCGGGCATACGAAAAAGTAAAGCCGTAATCTGCGGTAGAGAATAAACGTATGCGGTTATAATCAATATTTCCCTGGCTGTCGATTAGCTGGGTGGTATCCATTATATCGTCAACTCCAAAACGGATCATCGAAATTCCCCAGGCACTCCGGTCATCGATAGGACTGGCATAACCAATAAAGTCATATTGCGCAATATTGGCAAAATAGCTGGCATGCATTAAAGAAAGCTGGTGATCTTCGAGATGGGTTAAACCAGCCGGATTCCAGTAAACCGCATTTACATCATTGGATGAAGCAGTAACAGCGCTTGACATTCCTAAAGCAGCGGCATCGACACCAATATTCATAAACTCATTCGAATATTTCCGAACGGTTTGTGCATAGTGTGAAGTAAAACTTCCAAACAATAAAAATGCAAAAAGTTTTTTCAAAAGTTAGTTTTTTGCAGACAGAGGCCTGTTTTTAATTTTCATCAAAAATAGAATATTTTACCTAATCTGATTTCTTCCTTTTTATAAATATTGCTAAACAATCATTTTTATAGGGAAGCTTTTAAAAACAGCTAAAGTAAGGAGTTGTCGATTTGGTAATTTTTTTTATTAGCATTCGTCATAAATGTCGCTTATTTATGCGAAATTTGTCATTCCAATTTTATCAAAAATCAAAAAAATGAATATCAAAAAACACATTCCTAATTTAATTACTCTCATAAATCTTTTTTGTGGCTGCGTTGCAATAGTTTTTATTTCTAAAGGTGACTATGAAATGGCTTTTTATATGGTTGGTCTGGGAATCTTTTTTGATTTTTTTGATGGTTTTTTTGCCCGTTTATTCAAAGTGTCAAGTCCGCTGGGGTTACAATTGGATTCTCTGGCTGATATGGTTACCAGCGGTGTTGCTCCAGGGTACGTAATGTACACTTTGTTTTTAAAAAGTGCTCATCCGCATGATGTGATTGGCTCCGTATACATTCCCTTTTTAGGATTTATTATCACTTTAGGGTCTTGCTATCGTCTTGCTAATTTTAATATTGATACACGTCAGACGGATTCCTTCATAGGACTTCCAACACCAGCCAATTCACTTTTTATTTTAAGCCTTCCGCTGGTTATTGCGTTTTCAGATTCATTAGTGATTTTTGAAATTCTGACCAATCATTGGGTTTTATTGGGAATAACAGTATGCAGTGCTTATATTTTGAATGCCGAAATTCCATTATTTGCTTTAAAAATAAAGAAATTCACCTTTAAAGATAATGCGTTACAGATTGTGTTTTTAGGGATTTCGCTGGTACTGCTTTTATTACTTCATTTTACAGCTGTTCCGTTAATTATCATTTTCTATGTATTGCTGTCAGTTGTAAATAATATCTTTTTGAAAAAGAAGCAGTAAACCAATGGCAAGAAGAACGACCAGAAAACCCAAACAGGGAACCTCTTTTTTTGGCAGACTGATTCGCTTTATAGTGTTTTTTTCGCTGACTGTAGTTTTCGTTGTTACCATTTACCATTATCGCAGCGGACTGGCCTATTACCTTGGCTTTAAAACGAACAAAGTTTTAGATGAAGATGCCGTTGATAAACATCTTTCCGATGTTCGGAATATTCGTGTTCTTGAAAATCATAAAGGAAAAGTAGTAGGAATTGATGTGTCTGAATTTCAGGGAAAAGTAGACTGGGAAGAGGTAGAAATTCTCGATGAAAAATATCCGGTGCAGTTTGTTTTTATTCGGGCAACTGCCGGTAATGATCATGTGGACGGCCAGTTTAAACGTAACTGGGAAGGGGCAAAAGAAAATAAAATTATACGAGGGGCTTACCATTATTACCGCCCTAATGAAAATTCTATAGAACAGGCCAATCTTTTTATTAAAACCGTAAAACTGCACAAAGGAGATCTGCCACCGGTTTTAGATATCGAAAAATTACCTAAAAATCAGTCCATAGACAGTCTGAAAAAAGGTTTAAAGCGCTGGCTGACAAAAGTAGAGAAACATTATCAGGTTCGCCCGATTATTTATTCAGGAGAAAGATATTATTCTGATTTCCTGAAAGAAGAATTTGGAGAGTATTTGTTCTGGATTGCGAACTACAATTTTTATAGAGAAAAAATAGAAGATGACTGGCTGTTCTGGCAGTTTACAGAAAAAGCTTCTCTGCCCGGAATCAAACATCGTGTGGATGTTAATATCTACAATGGCGATTTAGAGCAACTGCATTTTATCACTGTAGAATAAATAGTGTTCAGTGTTCAGGTTTTTAGTGTTCAGTCTTAAAAAAAGTATTCAGTGGTCAGATTTTTAGTGTTTAGTTTTAGGTCAAAAAAAAAATCAGTTTTTTAGTATTCAGTTTTGACTGAAACTAAAAAACTGACCACTAAATTACTTTCAAATAACTGATCACTAAAAAACTGACCACTGAATACTAAAATTCCAGTTTCTTTTTGCGAAGTTCGAAGTTCTGTCCGAGATAAACGCGGCGCACCATTTCATCTTCTACCAGTTCTTCCGGAATTCCGGCTTTCAGGATTCCTCCTTCAAACATCAGGTAAGTTTTATCAGTAATGGCTAAAGTTTCCTGAACGTTATGGTCGGTAATTAAGATTCCGATATTTTTATTTTTTAACTGTGCTACAATTCTCTGGATATCTTCAACTGCAACCGGGTCAACTCCGGCAAAAGGTTCATCCAGCAGGATAAATTTCGGATCAGTTGCCAGTGCACGGGCAATTTCGGTACGACGGCGTTCACCTCCCGAAAGTAAATCCCCGCGGTTGGTACGAATGTGTTCTAAGCTGAATTCTTCGATTAAACTTTCCATTTTGGCAATCTGTGCCTCTTTTGAAAGATTAGTCAGCTGAAGCACGCTTAAAATGTTGTCTTCAATGCTTAATTTTCTAAATACAGAAGCTTCCTGTGCCAGATAGCCAATTCCCTGCTGTGCACGTTTGTACATTGGATAATCTGTAATGTTTAAATCATCCAGGTAAATGTTGCCCTGATTTGGTTTTACCAATCCCACAATCATGTAAAAAGACGTTGTTTTTCCAGCTCCGTTCGGACCCAGAAGTCCTACGATTTCTCCCTGATTTACTTCAACAGAAATTCCTTTTACGACACTTCGGCCTTTGTATGTTTTAATTAAATTATCGGCTCTTAGCTTCATTTGTTTAATGTGAAAATTAGATAATTTGAAAATGAGATAATTTTTTAAAACTAAATCATAATCAATTTTATAATTTGATTTGAAAGGCAAAATAAATGTAAAATATTCAATAGGATGAATCAATTAACAAATTATTGCATTTTCAAAATTTAGATTTTGTATTTCAGGATTAAATAATCAGAGCATTTCAGGAAATTGTCTAATTATCAAATTGACACATTTTCTAATTACTTCCCGGCTTCTTCCAGAGCTTCCCAGAATTCGTAAGCTCTTCTTAAATGCGGAATTACAATTGTTCCTCCAACAAGGGTTGCGATTCCCATTGCTTCCATCATTTCTTCTTTAGAAACCCCCTCTTTATAGCTTGTTTCCAAATGATATTTTACACAGTCGTCACAGCGCAAAACAGCCGATGCCACTAAACCTAAAAGCTCTTTTGTTTTTACATCAAGAGCTCCCGGAGCGTAAGCATTGGTGTCAAGATTAAAAATTCGCTTTACAATTTTATTATTGTCAGCTAATAATTTTTCGTTCATTTTAGAACGATAGTCGTTAAATTCTTGAATTAAATCAGACATTTTCTTTTAGTTTATTTTTATACACAACCTTCGAGATCCAGATGCTGATTTCGTAGATAATTAACATTGGAATTGCTACAATAGTCTGGCTCACAACATCAGGAGGCGTTACGATTGCGGCAACAATTAAGATGATTACAACAGCGTATTTCCAATATTTCCTTAAGAATTCAGGAGTTACTAACCCTAATTTAGTTAAGAAATAAATGATGATAGGCAGTTCAAAAAACAGTCCGCTTGCCAGAACACTCGTTTTTACCATTCCCATATAAGAATCTAAAGTAAATTGATTTATAACAATATCACTGATAGAGAAAGTAGCGACGAAATTTACAGACATTGGTATTACTACATAATAGCCAAATATTACGCCTAAAAAGAAAAGTAAAGAAGATGTAAAGATGAAAATCTTAGCATGTTTTCTTTCTTTTTCATAAAGAGCCGGACTAATAAATTTCCAGAGTTCCCACAAAATATAAGGGAAACTCAAAATGAAACCAGCCAGAAGGCACATCCAGACAAAAATATTGACCTGACCCTCCATTTCTGTATTTTGAATAATGAAATTAAGTTCGGTAATACAAATGCTGTCTGCAAAACCTAATTGGTGCGATAAATCACAAAACCAGACGTAAGTAAAAAAACCAGGTCTTGTGGGGCCTAAAATAATTTGATCAAATAAATAATCACTAACAAAATAAGTCACAAATGCCATAATGCATATTGCAATTGTACTTCTAACTAATAACCATCTTAATTCTTCAAGATGATCTAAAAATGACATCTCGCCAAGATTTTTCTTTGCCATTATATGATTCCTTCTTTTAAAATGTCATGTAAATGTAAAACTCCTTTGTATTCTCCGTTGTCTGCAACAATCAGCTGCGTTATAGAGAAATCTTCCAAAATATTTAAGGCATCAACTGCCATTGTTTCAGATGAAACTACTTTTGGATTTTTAGACATAATGTCTTTTGCTGTTAGATCAGCAATAGTATCACGATCGTTCAGCATTCTTCGGATGTCTCCGTCAGTAATAATACCTACGATTTTATCATTTTCGATTACGGCGGTTACGCCCAGTCTTTTTTCGGATATTTCAAAAATTGCCTTTTTGATAGAAGTATCCGGGCTTACGGCTGGTTTTAAAGAATGTTCGATCATATCTTTTACTTTGAGCAGTAATTTTTTTCCTAAAGCACCTCCCGGATGATAAACCGCAAAATCTTCCGGTTTAAAATCACGCATTTCCATCAGGCAGACTGCCAGGGCATCTCCCATAACAAGCTGTGCTGTGGTACTGTTTGTAGGGGCTAAATTGATAGGGCAGGCTTCAGTGTCAACAGTTGTATTTAAAACAAAGTCAGAACCTTTTGCCAGTGAGGAAGTGATGTTTCCGGTAATGGCGATTAAAGTATTTCCAAAACGTTTTAACAAAGGCACCAGTGCTTTAATTTCGGGACTGTTGCCGCTTTTTGAAATGCAGATTATAATATCGTCATTTTGTATCATTCCTAAATCACCGTGAATAGCTTCTGCAGCATGAAGAAACATAGACGGAGTTCCTGTAGAGTTGAAAGTGGCAGTCATTTTTTGGGCAATGATGGCACTTTTTCCAATTCCAGTAACGATTAACCGGCCTTTGGTTTCATAAATACGCTGTACCGCTTCGAAGAAATTTTCATCCAGAAAATCAATTAATTTTGTAATTGCTTCACTTTCAGAGAGTATTGTTTTTTTGGCTATTGCCAGTATATTTTCTTTTGTAATCAAAACAGAATATTTAAAATTTGTATGTATAAAAGAAAGTTGTATCTTTATGTGTTGCAAATTTATACAAAAATATCCATTTAAATAAAGAATGAATTCAAACGAAATTGAAATACACAAGGAATTAAAGAAGTATTTCGGCTTTAGCCAATTTAAGGGCTTGCAAGAGCAAGTCATTACGAGTATTTTAGATAAAAAGAATACTTTCGTAATTATGCCTACTGGCGGCGGGAAGTCTCTTTGTTATCAATTACCCGCTTTAATTCAGGATGGAACAGCCATCGTTGTTTCTCCTTTGATTGCTTTGATGAAAAACCAGGTGGATGCCATTCGAAGCCTTTCTTCCGAAAACGGAATTGCACATGTGTTGAATTCCTCTCTTACCAAAACTGAAATAGCACAGGTTAAAAAAGATATTACTTCAGGTGTAACGAAGCTTTTATATGTTGCACCCGAATCTTTAACAAAAGAAGAGTATGTTGTTTTTCTGCAAAGCGTGCCTATTTCTTTTGTCGCGATCGATGAAGCACACTGTATTTCAGAATGGGGGCATGATTTCAGACCGGAATACAGAAACCTGAGAAGTATAATTAAACAGTTAGGTAAAGTGCCTATTATAGGTCTTACCGCAACCGCAACCCCAAAAGTTCAGGAAGATATTCTTAAAAACCTGGACATGACCAATGCCAGTACTTTTAAAGCCTCTTTCAACAGGCCTAATTTATATTACGAAGTACGTACTAAAACAAAAAGTATAGAATCAGATATTATCCGGTTCATCAAACAACATAAAGGCAAGTCAGGAATTATTTACTGCCTGAGCCGTAAAAAAGTAGAATCGATCGCCGAAGTTTTACAGGTAAACGGAATAAGCGCTGTGCCTTACCACGCAGGACTTGATGCTAAAACCCGTGCCAAACATCAGGATATGTTTCTGATGGAAGATGTAGATGTGGTAGTCGCTACAATCGCTTTTGGAATGGGAATCGACAAGCCGGATGTTCGTTTTGTAATTCATCATGATATTCCAAAGTCATTAGAAAGTTACTATCAGGAAACCGGACGTGCCGGACGTGATGGAGGCGAAGGACACTGTCTGGCTTATTACTCTTATAAAGATGTAGAAAAACTAGAGAAATTTATGTCCGGTAAACCCGTTGCCGAGCAGGAAATTGGCTTTGCCCTTTTACAGGAAGTGGTAGCGTATGCCGAAACATCTATGTCAAGAAGAAAGTTCCTGCTGCATTATTTCGGAGAAGAATTTGACAGCGAAACAGGCGAAGGTGCCGATATGGACGATAACGTTCGCAACCCAAAACATAAAATAGAAGCCAAAGAAGAGGTAGTTAAACTTCTGGAAATTGTCCGGGATACCAAACACATTTATAAATCAAAAGAAATTGTATTTACTTTAATTGGCCGTATTAATGCTGTTATTAAAGCACATAAAACCGATACCCAGTCTTATTTTGGATCAGGTTCCGGCCATGACGAAAAATACTGGATGGCGTTGTTACGACAAGTATTAGTTTCGGGCTATCTTTCTAAAGATATCGAAACGTACGGGGTCATAAAAATCACACAGCAAGGTTTGGATTTTATTAAAAACCCGGTTTCTTTTATGATGTCTGAAGATCATGAATACACCGAAGCTGATGATGAAACCATTGTAGCAGGAGGGAAATCATCTGGTACTGCCGATGAGGTTTTAACCGGAATGCTGCGCGAACTGCGTAAAAAAGTAGCCAAAAAACTAGGAGTGCCTCCATTTGTGGTTTTCCAGGATCCTTCTCTCGAAGACATGGCTTTAAAATATCCTATAACCATACAGGAATTGTATAATATTCATGGGGTTGGTGAAGGAAAAGCAAAAAAATATGGAAGTGAGTTTGCTGCCCTTATCAGTCGTTACGTGGAAGACAATGACATTATCCGTCCGGATGATTTAGTAGTAAAATCTACAGGAGTAAACTCTGCCAATAAATTATACATTATCCAGAATATTGACCGAAAGCTGCCTTTAAACGATATTGCTTCGGCAAAAGGTTTAACGATGGACGCTCTGATCAAAGAAATGGAACAGATCGTATATTCGGGAACCAAATTAAATATTAAGTACTGGCTGGATGATATTTTAGACGACGATCAGCAGGAAGAAATCCACGATTACTTCATGGAATCAGAATCTGATAAAATCGAAGATGCCCTAAAAGAATTTGACGGCGATTACGATATCGATGAACTGCGCTTAATGCGTATTAAGTTTATTAGCGAGGTCGCTAATTAAAAAAGTTTACAGTCTCAGTTTATGGTTTACAGTTTTTTACTGAGACTGAAAACTGAGACTATTCACTGTAAAGCTCTCCCCGATGCGGTTTCAAAGCATCTCTTACGGGAATCATATTTTCATCGGTAACGACCATAAAAGCTGTAGCATGCATGTCGTTTACGATTTTGAATCCTGTAATATTCAAAGGTAATTTTTCGATTACAATATATTCTTTTAAATGAATTTCGTGATGCTCTGCTGTTTTTGCAGAAGCCGGTCCGCGGAAATCCCAAATTAGTTTTATTTTTCTGGACATTTTTTTAAGGTGCAAAGGTTTAAAGTGACAAAGGTACAAAGTCTTTTTTAAAGGTTCTAAGGTTCTGAGATGCTTAGGTTCTGAGTTTTTTCTGTTGAGACGCACCGCAGTGCGTCTAACCTATTGCAGATATTCGTTGCGTCTGATTGCAATGCAGATTTTTTGGTAAAATCCTTTTAGTCCAAACAAGCTGTGGCAAAAAAGCAAAGATTTTATTAGAAAAATAATTATAGAAACCTGCTTAAATCTGCGTGCAAATTTTACAGTAAATATAAAATCTCATTTCAAAATAGTACTTTTGCATGTTCTTTTCATAGAAAGAAAAGCTAATAGAATAAAAACGAAAAAATGCCTAAAGAACTTTTACTTCAAGTTACACCCGAAATTGCTGCAAACGAATCATTGCTGAAAGACCATTTGTCTAAGCAGATTAAAGTTTCTCCAAAAGAAATTCAGCATGTTTCTATTTTAAAACGCTCTATTGATGCACGTCAGAAAGCGATTAAAATCAACTTGAAAGTTCTTATTTATCTCAATGGAGAACCTTTTCAGGAAACAAAAATTGCTCTTCCGGATTATAAAGATGTTTCAAATGCGCAGGAAGTTATTGTAGTGGGCGCGGGTCCGGCCGGACTTTTTGCAGCATTGCAGTTAATCGAACTGGGATTAAAACCCATAGTGATCGAACGGGGAAAAGATGTAAAAGGCCGCCGACGTGACTTAAAAGCAATCAACCGCGAACATATCGTAAACGAAGATTCTAATTACTGTTTTGGTGAAGGCGGAGCCGGAACTTATTCAGACGGTAAATTATATACGCGATCTAAAAAAAGGGGCGATGTAACCCGAATTTTGGAACTTTTGGTAGCTTTTGGGGCTTCAGAAGATATATTGATCGAAGCACATCCACATATCGGGACCAATAAACTGCCAAAAATCATTGAAGATATACGTAAAAAAATCATTGAATTTGGCGGTCAGGTTTTATTTGATACCCGCGTTACTGATATTTTGGTAAAGAATAACGAAATCGAAGGCATAGTAACCCAGAACGGAGATAAAATCCACGCTGGGAAATTGATTCTGGCAACCGGACATTCGGCACGGGATATTTTTGAATTACTGGATAAAAAGAAAATTTTAATTGAAGCAAAACCTTTTGCTTTAGGAGTTCGTGCAGAACATTCGCAGGAGTTAATCGACAGTATTCAGTACAGCTGCGATTATCGTGGTGAACATTTACCACCGGCACCGTACTCGATCGTGAAACAGGTAAACGGACGCGGTATGTATTCGTTTTGTATGTGCCCGGGAGGGGTAATTGCACCTTGTGCTACAAGTCCGGGAGAAGTGGTAACCAATGGCTGGTCGCCATCTAAACGTGATCAGGCTACAGCCAATTCAGGAATTGTAGTTGAGTTGAAATTAGAAGATTTTAAACCTTTTGCTAAATTTGGTGCTTTGGCCGGAATGGAATTTCAGAAAAGCATCGAACAAAAAGCGTGGCATCTGGCGGGAAGAACTCAAAAAGCACCTGCTCAGAGAATGATCGATTTTACTCAGAGCAAAGTTTCAGCCGATATCCCAAAAACTTCTTATGTTCCGGGAACAACACCGGTTGAGCTTGGACAGGTTTTTCCGGGCTTCTTAACCCAGATTATGCGTCAGGGATTTCAGGAATTTGGAAAATCGATGCGAGGGTATTTGACCAATGAAGCGATTTTGCACGCACCGGAAAGCCGAACTTCATCTCCGGTAAGAATTCCAAGAGATCCGCAGACTTTAGAGCATTTACAAATTAAAGGATTATATCCGTGTGGAGAAGGAGCTGGTTATGCCGGAGGAATTATCTCAGCAGCTATTGACGGCGAAAAATGTGCCTTGATGATTGCGGAGTCCTTGAAATAATTGACCTCAACATTTTTCATCTCATAAAGAGATTGTTATCTTAGTAGTTTGATTCTAATAGAAATTGCCCGAAAGATGACTATAAAAGACATTGAAATAAAATACGAATTCGAATTCCCGCTTTTATACAAACAACTAGATGCCGATGGTATGCTGGATGTTGGAGAATACGGTCCAGATTGGTTTACACAAGTTTATCCTGCCTTAAAAGATAATCCGCCTTTACTTTTGCACTCTTATGATTTTGAATCTCTCAATTTAAAATCGGTTGCTGAGGAAATCGAAGAACTTAGGGATCCGGAAGATTATCGAAATATAAATCCGGAATTTAAATTTATTCCTTTTGCTAAAAGCGGCGGCGGCGATCATTATTGTTTTTTCTTAAATGAAGAAAATAACGGTGATATTCCGGTTGTTTTTGTATGGCATGATAGTAATGAAGCAAATTATCTGGCCAAAAACCTTCAGGATTTTATATTTAAAATGCTGCTGACGGATATGGCGAATCAGGATATTTATAATGAAGTAACGGATGAAGAATTTCGGAACGATATTGAAACCGTTTTTAAATCACATAAAAAGTATCTGACAGAAGAGCAGAATCAGATTTTGGAGCAAATACTGAAACGGGACATTATTGATTATGAAATTATTTATCCTAAAAGAAAGGAACCTGCAAGAGGTTTGCTGACAGATCAGGAGCTTGAGAAACTGCTCAGTGACATAATTCCTTTTGATAAAATGGATCAGAGTTTTGCGTATTCTAATGAATAGTAATAAAACTTTCGTTTAATTTTTTAATAACCTGTATAATGAGCTTCTTTTCCAATTTATTTGGCAGAAATAATGACCCGAAATCTATTGTTTCATTTGATATTATAAATCCAATTTACGGGTATTTGTATGAGGAATGCAATACTCTTGAATTTAAAATGAAAGGAATTCATGATCCTGTATTAGTCAATTTATATTCAATTCCGTATTCTCTGGATCATGAAGAGGGAAAAGCGGAAATTAAGAAAGCCGGATTTGCCAATGCCTATGAGGTTTTAAACGAGGTGTATAAAAAAATCAATGTTGGCGGGCTTTCCGAAGAAATGATGCAGGAAGGCCAGGAATATGATTTTATCCACATTCAGTTTTATTCGCAGCCAGGTCCTGAAATGAAAAAGCATTTCAAACGTGTCATCAATAATTTTGTTATTTTCTTCTGCTGTACGAATAGTTTAGAAATAAACGATTTCAGAATGGTACATTCTAATATTCATTTTACAAATTATACCAAAGGGCTTTTAGATGCAGAATATCTGGATATAAACAATCCAAAAAATGAAAGCCAGGAAATTGGAATCAAAGATTTTAAATTGGTTTTGCAGGGAATCTGCGAATATCTAAATCTAGAAATTCCAAAAACGATAGAACTTCCTTCTTCTGAAAGTGTATTGTTGGATGAAAATGCAACTATCGAAGATTTTAAAGAGTTTGTGAAATTGGTTTCCAGAAATACTATTGAAAAAAAGGAACTGGACAATTATGCTGAAAATCTTTTTGAAAATTTCAATGATGATACTAAAGAAGATTACGAAAGTACAGAAGAACATTTTACTTTTTTTGAAAGTATTGATGCCTGGAACAGCGACTGGAAATTTGATCCTGAAGATGCCGAATATTTCATTTCTGAAATGCTTGGTGAAGATTTCAAATTTGATTATCCTGAAGAAACCTACAGCCACGATTTGTTTCCTTATATCCAGTCAGAATTAGGAAAGTCTAATTTAGAACTATTGACGTATGAAACTTTTGGAGATAATTATCTGTTTTTTATAGCCAATAAAAACGAAGTGGAAAGAATTTTAGAATTGTCTGAATTGACAAAGATTGAAGTTAGCCAGCTTTAAGAGAAATAGCCACGAATTCACGAATTTATTTAAAAAATTTGCGCATAGATTTTAAAAATAAAATTCGTGAATTCGTGGCAGAAAAATTTACGGTATCAAAATGATTTTTCCGGTGCTTTTTCGGCTTTCCAGAAAATCATGTGCCAGTTTTCCTTCTGATAATTTAAAAGAAGTCGGTTCAGAAAGTTTGATTTTTCCTTCGGTAATCCAGCTGAATAACTGACTGGACCTTTTAATTCTTTCTTCTTTAGAATTTAGATAACTCCATAAATCACCTCCGGTTAGCGTTTTGGAACCGTCCATCAACATTCTTGGATCGACTGGTGCAGGATCTCCGCCGGCCATTCCGAAGAAAACAACTTGTCCGCATTCTTTGGTAACTTCAAAACTTTCCATAAGGGTACTTCCAATGCTGTCATAAACAGCATCAACGCCTTTTGGAGCAATTTTGAAAACTTCAGTTTTCCAGTCCTCATTATAAAGAAAAACATGATCCGCGCCCTGTTCAAAACCAATTTTTGCTTTTTCAGCAGATGAGGTTAAACCAATAACTACTGCACCTAAAAGTTTACTGATCTGTGTTAAGATCTGGCCGACTCCTCCGGCAACGGCATGAATTAATACAATTTCTCCTTCTACTGTTTTATGGCTGTCTGCAGCCAGATAATGAGCTGTTAATCCCTGTAATAAAACAGCTGCCGCGGTTTCAAACGAAATATTTTCAGGCAATGGTAAAACATGATTCACATTAACTGCAGTCAATTCTGCATTCGCAAAAGGGACATCAGCAAAGGCTACACGGTCGCCGACTTTGTATTCCGGATGATTATTAGCGTCGACAACGATTCCGGCGCCTTCGTAACCGGCAATAAAAGGCGGATTTCCTTTTAAATGGTAATTTCCCTTTCGACGGTAAACATCGGCAAAATTTAATCCGATGGCTTTCATTTCAACTAAAATTTCGTCGTTTCGCAATTGGGGATCCGGAATTTCTATATATTCTAAAACATCTGAATTCCCAAAAGAAGAGAAGGTAAGTGCTTTCATTTTTTAATTTGTTTAGGAATACAAAGTACGGGAAAAATTAGTAGTTGCTGTGTTCTGAATTTATGGTTTTAACACATAGAAGCATAGTTTAGCTTTGTGGTGAAAGGCCATTTCACTTGCATAAATTCACATAGCTATGTGTAGAAGCCAGCTTCTTATTTTATCCTTTTATAGATAAAAAAAAACTATGTTTCTATGTGTTAAGAAAAATTTTGAAATTAGATTTTAGGAAATTTCATGTCATTAAAACCACTTTTTTGTTTGGCCAGCGCTTCAATATCCTGCCATTTTCTTGGAGATTCTGCCGAAAGGTTTTCATATGAATCTTTTTTGATCAGGATATCGTCTTCAATACGAACCCCAATATTCCACCATTTTTTATCACACTTACTGCCGGCCGGGATATAAATGCCGGGTTCAACCGTCAGGATCATATTTTCTTTTAAGTTCCCCATATAATTCCCTTTATCATGAACGTCCAGACCAAGAAAGTGTGAACAGCCATGCGGATAATAAATGCGGACATCCTGAGGATCTGTAATGATTCCGAGTTTTATTAATCCGGCGGCAACAACTTCTTTCGATTTTTTGTTTAAATCCTGAACAGGAGTTCCTTCTTTGCAGATTTTAAAAACTTCTTCCTGTGCTTCGTATACAATCTGGTAGATGGCTTTTTGTTCTTCCGTAAATTTTCCGTCTGCCGGAACGGTTCGGGTAACATCGGCAGAATAGCCGTGATATTCAGACCCTACATCCATTAATAGTAATTGATTGTCAATTTTAGTGGCGTTGTTGTCATTGTAATGTAAAATACAGCCATTTGCTCCGGCGCCTACAATGGGAGGATATCCTTCACCTTCGGCACCATAATGCCTGTGAACATACGCATGGATTCCGTCGGCTTCATTCTCGCTCATGTCCGGTCCCACTGCTTTCATTACCTCGTTGTGGGCAATACAGGAAAGTTTAACAGTTTTACGCATTAACACTAATTCTTCGGGAGTTTTGATCTCGCGGAGTGAATTGGTTATGGTTCTGAAATATTCCAGTGAAGTTACGTCTTCTTTTGTGATTCCGGCTTTTGCTTTAAAGGATTGTAATAACGAATACAGATTGTCCGGATTGTTATTTATTTCAACATCTGTGGGGATTTTATCATAGATGATTTTGTCAAATTTTTTAAAATCGACAGCAAAATCTTTAAACTCTTTGCCGTTGTAAACTGTTGTAAAGCCTAACTTCGATTTCGCACCTTCAATGCCTAAACGTCTTCCTGTCCACATTTCCCTGTTAGCATTTCTTTCTCTTACAAAAAGAATCTCATTGTATTTTTCGGTTCCCTGCGGTTCTTTAAAAATTAGTAAAACAGCGTCTGGTTCTTTATAACCGGTTAAATAATACATATCAGGATTTGCGTGATAGAGGTAATTAACGTCTTTTGAGAATACCCTTTCCGGATACGAAAAAACAATGGCTGCAGAATTAGCAGGCATTAAATTTCTAAAAGCCTCACGACGCCCTTTATGAAACTCCTTTGTTAAATAGTCCGTTGGAAGGTTTTCCTGTGAATGTGTCTGCCATACACTGAATAAAAAGGCAAATAGTACTAATAACGGTTTCATTTTTCTGATTTTTTATAAATGACTTTTGGTTTTTTGATCGTTGCAAAGTACAAAAAAAATGCAATCATAAGACTTTAAATAAAGTGTTGGTTATTAGTGTTTTGAATAAAATTCATTAATTTAGTATAGGAAAATTCTGTTTTAAAATAAATTCTGATTGCGAAAATACAGTATTCGGGCACGAATATTGAGAACGGAAGTCCGGAAGCTTTTTTAGTTTTCAAAAACAAATTGTATTAATCTTTTAAAAGTGTGTTTTATGAAAAAATATACCATTGCAGTCGTTTCAGTTTTAACCGTATTATTGGCTTCCTGTAAAGCATCGAAAGATACTGCAGCAACAGCCGGCATTTATGATACTACCTGGGAACTGGAATATATTTCCGGGCCCAGAATTGCTTTTGAGGGATTGTATCCAAATAAGAAACCGCAAATTACTTTTGATCAGAAAGAAACAAAAGTGTATGGCAATAATGGATGCAACGGCTATAGTGCGCCTTATAACTTGAGCGGTAAAAAAATAACTTTTGGAGAGCCGGGACCCGCTACGATGATGTTTTGTGAAGGGGGAGGTGAACAGCAGTTTTTACAGCAGATGAAAAAAATTACCAGTTATGCTATTGATAAAGACGGAAAGCTGAATTTAATCCAGGGTGATGTGTCGGTAATGCGATTTAAAAAAGTCACTAAATAATTTTTAAAATTTATAGTAAAAAGAAAGGGAAATGAGTCTGTCTGGATTCATTTCCCTTTTTTGGTTTTATTTCTTTTTGAGTTTGTCTTTGAAGACTTTTTCAAATTTTTCCAATTTAGGCTGGATTACCATTTTGCAGTACGGCTGGTTTTTGTTGTTGGCATAATAATTCTGATGGTAATCTTCGGCTTTGTAAAAAACTTTAAAAGCTTCGACTTTGGTTACTATAGGACTATTGTACACTTTTGCTTTATTTAGTTCGGCAATAATGCTTTGGGCTGCTTTTTTCTGTTCTTCGTTTTTATAGAAAATAACAGAGCGGTATTGTGTCCCGACATCGGCGCCCTGGCGGTTTAAAGTGGTAGGATCGTGAACGGTAAAAAAGACTTTAAAAATCTCGTTAATATCTGTTATGTTTTTGTCGTATGTAATCTGAACTACTTCGGCGTGGCCTGTTGTTCCGGTACAGACTTCTTCATAACTCGGATTTGAAGTTTTACCTCCTGAAAAGCCCGAAACTACAGATTTGACTCCGTCAAGGTTTTCATAAACGGCTTCGACACACCAGTAACAGCCGCCGCCAAGTGTAATGGTTTCTAAATTGGCCGATTTTTTATTTTGAGAAAATCCGCTGATTGACAAAGCAAAAAGACAGACTAAAAGTATATTTTTCATTGGGAGATTTATTTAGAGTCGGGAATAAAATCAAGGGCAATCGAGTTCATGCAGTAACGTTTTCCGGTGGGTTCGGGACCGTCGTCAAATATATGTCCTAAATGACCGCCGCAGCGGCCGCATAGTGTTTCGATTCTTTCCATTCCCAGTGAATTATCTTCTTTAAAAACAATGCTTTTTTTGTTTTCCTGTTCAAAGAAACTCGGCCAGCCGCAGCTGCTCGAAAATTTAGCGGTCGATCTGAAAAGCAGGTTCCCGCAGGAAGCACAGTAATAAGTCCCTTTTTCATCGGTATTCCAGTATTTTCCGGTAAAAGGCCTTTCGGTATCGGCTTCACGCATTACCGCATAAACATCCTCAGGAAGTACTTTTTTCCATTCGGCATTGCTTACGTTCAGTTTTGTGGTGTCGGTATTGGAGTAATAGGGATTTCCGGGTTTACTGATTTTGTTTTTAACCGTAACATAGTCCGAAGATTTATTTTTGGTATTTTGTCCGCAGGCCTGCAGTATAAAAAGCGGAATGAGGAAACAAAGGCTGAAAATTAGGTTTTTAGATTTCATATGTTCTTGGATGCTTTAAAGGTACTTCAAAGATACGCTGAGATTTAGGCTCAAAATACGCTCTTGGTGAGAATTGAGATTTTTTTAAGTGTGTTTTAACTTTTTATTAGTTACGTAAAACAAGGCATTGTAGTTTTTATGTCTTAATTTTAACGGCTTTTAATTTTAGTTTGAAATAGTATATTGTAAATCAGTAAAATAGGAATTGCGTTCAGATTAAGCTTTTGACAAACTTGTAACAGCATTTTTAAGCCATTTCTTTTTTCGTATTTTTGTTTGCTTAAGAAGCCTTATGACAGAAGAAAACGTAATATTAGTTAATCAGAACGATGAACAAATTGGTCTGATGCCAAAATTGGAAGCACATGAAAAAGCGCTTTTGCACCGTGCTTTTTCGGTTTTTATTTTAAACAGTAAGAATGAAATTATGCTTCAGCAGCGAGCGCATCATAAATACCATTCTCCTTTACTCTGGACCAATACCTGCTGCAGCCACCAGCGTGAAGGCGAGACCAATATAGAAGCCGGAAGCCGCAGGTTGTTTGAGGAAATGGGGTTTAAAGCCGAATTAAAAGAGCTTTTTCATTTTATTTACAAAGCACCTTTTGATAATGGTTTAACTGAGCATGAACTCGATCATGTAATGATTGGGTATTATAATGAAGAGCCCAATATAAACCCGGATGAGGTAGAAAACTGGAAATGGATGAGTATTGAAGACGTAAAAGCAGATATTGAAAAACAGCCCGAAATTTACACCGTATGGTTTAAGATCATTTTTGACGAATTTGATCATTATCTCGAAGACCATAAATTATAAACCAAACCAACCAAAGACCTAAATGAGAGTAACCATATCAAGAAAAGCACATTTTAATGCTGCACATCGACTGCATAGGAAGGACTGGTCATTAGAAAAAAACAATGCCGTTTTTGGAAAGTGTAACAATCCCAATTTTCATGGTCATAATTATGGTTTAACAGTAAGTGTTACAGGAAAAATTGACCCGGAAACTGGTTTTGTTTTAGATGTGAAAGTATTAGCGGATATCATACTGGAAGAAGTAGAAATTCCGTTTGATCACAAAAACCTGAATCTGGATGTTCCGGAATTTCAGGATTTGAATCCAACAGCCGAAAATATCGCCGTTGTGATATGGAATAAAATCAGAAAAAGAATTCAGCCCGATTTTGATTTAGAAGTCGTGCTTTATGAAACAGACCGCAATTTTGTAACTTATAAAGGAGGATAATAAATGTCATTAAAAATAGGAGATATAGTTCCGAATTTTACTGCCAAAGATAGTCACGGAGAAGTTTTTGAAAGCAAAAGTGTTTTAGGACGCAAACCTTTAGTGATTTATTTTTACCCTAAAGATAATACTCCGGGCTGTACTACAGAAGCCTGCAGCTTTAGGGACCAATATGAAGATTTTAAAGATTTAGGAGCAGAAGTAATTGGTATTAGTGCTGATAGTGTAAAATCGCACCATAAATTTGCCAATAAACATCAGCTGCCTTTTATTTTACTTTCAGATGAAGACAAACGATTAAGGCATCTTTTTGGTGTGAAAAATAATTTGTTTGGACTTATACCCGGAAGAGTCACTTTTATTATCGACAGGAACGGAGTCGTGATTTATATTTTTGACAGTATGAATGCTGCCAGACATATTCCGAAAGCCCTCGAAATAATAAAAGAATTAGTATTGTAGATTTGAAAAATAGTATTAGATCGTTGTTTAATTAATATAGATATTTGCCCTTAAAATTAAAATATGAAACCAACTTTGTACCCTTTACAATTTGAGCCAATCCTTAAAGAAAGAATCTGGGGAGGCGAGAAATTAAAAACATTATTAAACAAACCGATCACTTCTAAAATTACCGGTGAAAGCTGGGAATTGTCGACCGTTGAAGGAGATGTAAGCACTGTTGCTAACGGAGACTTAAAAGGAAAATCATTAATGGAGCTTATTAATGAAACGCCAGATGAAATTTTGGGAACAAGAGTTTATGAGCGTTTTGGAAAACAGTTTCCATTGCTTTTTAAATATTTAGATGCCCGTGAAGATCTTTCTATCCAGGTGCATCCTAATGATAAACTGGCAAAAGAACGTCATAATTCATTTGGTAAAACCGAAATGTGGTATGTTATGCAGGCCGATACTGATTCCAGAATTATTGTAGGTTTTAAAGAAGATTCAAGTAAAGAGGAATACGTAAAACATTTAAATGATAATACCTTAGTTTCTATTTTAGACGATGTAAAAGCAAAAGCCGGAGATGTTTTCTTTTTAGAAACCGGAACAGTTCATGCTATTGGTGCCGGATTAGTGGTTGCCGAAATTCAGCAGACATCGGATATTACCTATCGCTTATACGATTTTGACCGTACAGATGCTCAGGGAAATAAAAGAGAACTGCACGTAGATTTAGCGCTGGATGCTATAAACTACAATAAAGTCGATACTCAGAAAAAGTATGATTCTAAAACTAATACTTCAAATGTAGTGGTAAACTGTCCTTATTTTACAACCAATTTTATTCCGCTGGAAGATAAAGTGGGGGTTTCAAAATCTGGAGAAACTTTTACGGTTTATATGTGTATCGAAGGAAGTTTTGAAATCGAATATGCTGGGTTTAGCGGTACTTATGTGAAAGGAGATACAGTTTTGGTTCCGGCAAGTGTAAATAATTTTATTCTGGACGGAAATGCTTCAATTTTAGAAATTTACATTTCTTAACACATAATCGAAAGATAATCTGTACTTTTGCAGACGCAAATTAAAATTATAATAAAATGGCAAACGTTAAAAATTTAAAGAAAGACATCAATTTCGTATTAGGAGATATTATTGAGGCAGTTTATTTGTTTGAGATGTCTACATCAGGAAATCCTACTCCGGAAACGAATGCTTTAATCGATGAAGCTATCGCTGCATTTGATACTTTGATTACAAAAGTGAACGCTAAAAACGTTGAAAATAAAAAAGCACACTTTAAGCAAATCAATATTGAATTAGAACAAACTGCTAATCAATTGATTGAAAAAATCAACGCACTATAAGCAAAAAAAAGTGTAAAAAAGTGCAAATTTATTTTGGGAAAACGAAAAACCGCTTTATATTTGCACCCGTAATGACGCCGATGTAGCTCAGCTGGCTAGAGCAGCTGATTTGTAATCAGCAGGTCGTGG
>NZ_JBMDKA010000090.1:0-381 GCF_057809475.1 Flavobacterium sp. FG19
AGGTATCATTAGCCGTTACATTGCCAACATTTACCGCTGTAGAACCTGAGGTCTGCATGCTATATGTGTTGTCATTGTAAGCACATAATATAGAATTAATAACAAAATTTACATCTCCAGAGCTACAGCTATTAGCTGAAGAGCTAATCGCATAACTTCCTGATGGAGCCGTAATTGTATCACCACTTATAATAACTCCTGTAGATGGAGATACTATATAAGTATAGCTTGCATTGTAATTACTAATTGTAAAAGTTCCTGTTGTACCACCGCAAACTGGTTGTGTAATAGTACTTAATGTTGGTGCTGCAGGAGTTGGGTTCACTGTTACTGATGTAGCTGTCGAAGATGCGCTCTGGCATCCTGAAGCATTGGTAACCT
>NZ_JBMDKA010000091.1:0-342 GCF_057809475.1 Flavobacterium sp. FG19
GCCTTGGCGGGGCAGAATATTTATAGAATATCAATATAACAAATGATAAAAGCTCCGGAGGAGCGGCATTTTTTATACGATCTAAATAGATGTCGCTCCTCCAGAGCTTTATTTTGTAACCGTTTATTTTTTTTATAGATATGCCGCTTCTCTGAAGCTTTTAAAAAAAATAGCTCTTGGGATTATATGGAAATTTATAAAGATTATTTTATCAACAGTGCCCCAGCGGGGCAAAATATTTATAGAATATCAATATAACAAATGATAAAAGCTCTGTAGGAGCGGCATATTTCTATAATGTATGTCGCTCCTCTGGAGCTTTATTTTGTAACCGTTTATTTT
>NZ_JBMDKA010000092.1:0-339 GCF_057809475.1 Flavobacterium sp. FG19
CTTTGGCTTCTGCTGCCAGTCTTGCCTGAAGTGCTTCTGCATCTGCTTTAGCTTTAGCATCGGCCGCTAACTTCGCCTGACGTGCTTCTTCTGCTTGTTTCGCTTGTAAAGCTTCTGCATCCGCTTTGGCTTTGGCATCAGCTGCTAACTTAGCCTGAAGTGCTTCTGCATCTGCTTTGGCTTTGGCATCAGCTGCTAATTTAGCCTGAAGGGCTTCTGCATCTGCTTTAGCTTTAGCATCGGCCGCTAATTTCGCCTGACGGGCTTCTTCTGCTTGTTTGGCTTGTAAAGCTTCTGCATCCGCTTTGGCTTTGGCTTCTGCTGCCAGTCTTGCCTGAA
>NZ_JBMDKA010000093.1:0-333 GCF_057809475.1 Flavobacterium sp. FG19
AACTTCCCTGCGGCAATGGATTTACTGTAATCGCAGCTGAGCCACCTGTAAAACCAGAACTGCGGGTACAATGGGCATCTGTAACCGAAACTATAGCATAAGTGGTCGTAGCGGTAACGGGACTGGTAAAAGGAGTAAAAGGCGTACCGCTTACAACACCGCTTGCAGTTCGGTTGGCACCGCCGTTTTCAGTATACACAATCGTGTAAGGTCCTGTACCTGTTGTTGCTGTAAAAGTTAACTGACCTGTGCCTGTTACACAAAACGGACCATTGGCGGTTAAACTTCCCTGAGGTAAAGGGTTAACGGTTATCGTCGCTGAACCTGAAGTAA
>NZ_JBMDKA010000094.1:0-307 GCF_057809475.1 Flavobacterium sp. FG19
AAACAGCTAAACTTCTGCTGAAGCATATTGTACGTCTGTTGAGTCTTTTCAGATGTGTTCTCAGTGTCAAATTCTTTCTTTCAATATGATTTGTCCCGAAACGCTTTACAGAATGCATTTTCTCATTAATCAGATACCTGTAGTTTTTAAGCCTGTCTGTAAATATTTTTTTTGCTTCTGATAATTTCAGAGTTTCCAAAACACGGTTCAGAGTTTTATTAGTTCGTTTTCCAACGTTAAAACTCACCACTCTTTTAGAATTCTTTTCCAAAGCATAAACCAGCCAGATATAATTTTTCTTGTGTCT